>CAYQCZ010000039.1:8217-12137 GCA_964415955.1 uncultured Verrucomicrobiota bacterium
CGCGCGTTTCCTGATCGCCAGCACCAGCGAGGTGTATGGCGATCCCCTTGTGCATCCGCAAACCGAGGAATACTGGGGCAATGTGAACACCATCGGGCCACGCGGTTGTTACGACGAGGCCAAGCGTTTCGCCGAGGCGCTGACCATGGCCTATCACAACGAGCACAATGTCCAGACGCGCATTGTCCGCATCTTCAACACCTACGGACCGCGCATGCGCCTGCATGACGGACGCGTGGTGCCCGCATTCGTCAGCCAGGCGCTTGCCAACAAGCCCATCACCGTCTTTGGTGACGGAACCCAGACCCGCAGTTTCTGCTTCTGTGCGGATTTGATCGAAGGCATCTACCGGCTGATGATGAGCGACTACCATCTGCCGGTGAACATTGGCAACCCGCATGAACTCACGGTGCTGGAGTTTGCCCGGGAGATCATCAAAGCCACCGGGTCCCGCAGCAGGATCGTGTTCAAGCCCCTGCCCAAGGACGATCCGAAGCAACGCAAGCCGGACATCACCAAGGCCCGCAAGCTCCTCCGTTGGGAACCCAAGGTCAAACTGGCGGACGGGCTCGAAAAAACCATCGCCTATTTCCGCGGGCGCTTGGGCCGTCCGGCGAAATGACCCGCATCGACACCCGCCCCGCAACGCGCCATTGACCAGACATTCGTGTGTGATAGATTTCCTCCACTTCATATGAGCAGCAGCAGACTTGATACGTCCGGCATTTTCTCCCCTCTCCATGCATCCAGCAGCGAAACCCATCTTTCCCTTCCGGTGGATGAGGTGCAGTTCCACAAGAACGGCATCGTTTTTCCTTGCGGTCGTTCCATCCCGGTCTGGCGGGAGATGACCGTGGAGCTGCGTTCGCCGCGCACCGGGAAGGCGCTTGAATGCACGGGCGTGGTGGTGGCCTGCGAGGGCAGGCCGAAGGCGGGCTATTCGGTTTCGATGGTCTTCCTGAATCTGAACGCCCGGGACATCCGCGCCCTCAACGCCATGGCTGCGGCTTGATGCGGGTCGCAGTTCATATGTTGCCATCGGAGGCCCCGGCATCCGCCGGGTTCCTTTGTTCCCATTTCTCCTAACCGCCAATCGTATGCACATTGATCCCAACGACGAAACCATCCGCTTTTTTCACAAGATTCTGAAAGCTGCCGTGGACTCCGATGCATCGGACATCCATGCCAAGGCCAACGCGCCCGTTTGTTTCCGTCTGCACCGGCGGCTGGTGGAGATCGAATGTCCTGCGCCGACCCAGGAATGGTTTGAGGATCTCGCGGACAAGATCATTCCCAAACATGCCAAGGCGCAGTTTGAAAAGGAAAAGGGTGCGGATTTTTCCTACTACACCCCCGAGGCCGGCCGTTTCCGCACCAACCTCTTCCTTCAACGGGGCGAGTATGCCCTGTGCATGCGCCACGTGAAAAACGAGGTCCCCTCCTTCGAGAGCCTTGGCCTTGATCCTTTCATCCTGAAAATCGCGGAGGCCCCGCGCGGCATCCTCCTGCTGGCCGGCGGCACCGGCAGCGGCAAGTCCACCACGCTGGCCGCCATGATCAGCTACCTGAACGACAATTTCCGCAAACACATCGTCACCCTGGAAGACCCGATCGAATACAGCTACAACGACAACCAATGTTTCATCGAGCAACGCGAGATGGGACTGGACTGCGAGTCCTTCCAGGTGGGCATGAAGCATGCCTTGCGTCAGGATCCGGACATCATCCTGGTCGGCGAGATGCGTGACTCCATCAGCTTCCGCACCGCCATGGGTGCCGCCGACACCGGCCACCTGGTGATGTCCACGTTGCACACCACGAATGCCGCACTTGGCGTCACGCGCATTCTTGACTTCTTCCAGGAGCATGAGCGCGAGCAGGTCCGTCGGCAGCTCGCCAACACGCTTGTTGCCATCATCGCCCAGCGCATGGTGCCGAAGATCGGTGGCGGCATGGTGCCGGCGCAGGAAATCCTCACCGCCAGCCCCATCGTCAAAAAGCTCATCGAGGAAGGGCGGCTCAAGGACCTGCCGCGCGCCATTGAAACCGGAGCCGAAGACGGCATGAAGAGCTTCAACACCGCGCTGCTGAACCTCTACCACGCCGGACTTATCTCTAAGGACGAGGCACTGGCCAAGTCCAGCAACCCGAACGCCATGGAAATGGAACTCAAGGGCATCAAGCTCAGCACGGCTGGCGCCGGTCTCATCGGCTAAACCTGATATCAAAAGCAAAACGCCCGGCCCTTCAATCAGGCCGGGCGTTTCTTGTTTACAAGCTGGAGCAGTTGCCGGCCTCAAAACGCCAGCGCAATGCCGATGTAGCCATTGCGTCCGTAGGCCGGATCAATGCCGTTGCTGCGGATGCGTGAGTAGTAATCCTCGTCAAGGAGGTTGTTGATGCCGCCAATGATGCGCACGTTGTCACGATACACGCGCACTTCGGCTGTCAGATCCCAGACCATGTAGGACGGGATGAAACGGTTCGCCGTGTGGGCGTCATCCGCGTAATGGGCATCGACGAAGGTGCCCAGCAGACCCAGCTTGCCCCAGCGCTTGCTGTGCAGCACCGCGCCCGTCCGCAGCACGTGGCTGGGAGCATACTGCGGTTGCAGGCCAGCCACAGGGCCGGATTCAAACTGTGCATCCAGAAACTCCACATTCCCGTGCAGATTGAAGGATACATCCCTGTCCACCCGGTTGCCCTTCAGATCATCATACAACCCGATCAGGTCCGTCTCCACGGCGATGTCGATGCCCTTGTTGATGGAGCGGCCGACATTCTGGATGTTTGCCCCCACGCGTCCAAACCGGTTGTCATAATCTATCCAGAACAAACTCACGTCGTAGGTCAGCCAGGGCTTGGGGATGCCGCGCAGGCCGATCTCGTAGGTCCACGACCTTGCCGGGTCGAGATTCGCGCTCACGGTGTCCCCTGTGCCCAGCGGCACTGCGTCGGTGTAGGTCTTGGCCTTGTAGCCTTGCGAGACATTGGCGTAGGCCTCGCTGCCACGCCCCACATCATAGGACAATCCAAGCGCAACGAGCGGCACCACTTCCACGTAGGAATCCCGTGAGAGCACGGCTTTGGGGGTGATGGCCTCGCCCGTGCCCAGGTTCACCTGCTCCTCGATGTTCTGGTGGATGTTTTCCAGCCGGAAACCGGGCACCACGCTCAGGCGGTCGAACGTGAACTTGTTCTCCGCAAACAAGGCGCCATACACGGTCCCGCGCTGAGACTGCTGCCTCAGGACGCCTGTTTCGGCGTTGGGTGTCTCCCCGCGATGCACCGTGAAGGGCGAGTCCGAGTAATAGCTGGTGAAACCGGCGGTCAACACATGATCTTCCGCCCACGCCGCCCACTCATGGCGGATGCGGGCATCGGCAGCGAAGGTGTAATACTGGTGGTGATTGATCAGATTGTCCCTGTTTCCGTCCAGATCCGCCGCAGGCACGGGGTTCACCGTGCCGAAGCCCGTGTCCGTCTGCCGCTTGCTCTTGCGGCTGTAGTAGCCGCCCCACAGTTTCACCTCGGAAGTCGTGCCCTCATCAAAATCGTGCTGCAATGTCAGCGACGGAGCGAAGCGCTTCACGCGGATGCGGTCAAAGGGGTTCTGATTTGCGTTCCGGTTTGCGTCGTAGTTCAACACCGTGCTTCCCGGCGGTCCGGCCGTGGCGTGCGTGAGTCCGCCCGGTTCGCCACTGTCCGCATCAAACACATCAAATCCGGCGATCCAGCGCGTTTCACGATCTGCATCCAGCACGAGCTTGATGCTCCCCCCATCCACCCGGAAGTCGCTGTTCAGATCCCGGAAGCTGTCTCCCTGACGGTGGTCGAAATAGGCCAGATATCCCAGCCGGCCATCCGTGCCGTCCATGCGGGTGTAGGTCGAGTAAAGATTGTCCGACCCCATCGTGTGC
>CAYQCZ010000039.1:12147-14762 GCA_964415955.1 uncultured Verrucomicrobiota bacterium
CTGGGTGTCGATGCTGAATTTCTTGTCGCGGCGCGGCATGTGCGTCACGTAGTTCAACGCACCACCCGGCTGTGGTCCATACAACAGTGAAGCTCCGCCACGGATGAATTCCAGCCGATCCACCGATGTCAGTGGCGGCGCGTAATACACGGTGGGATAGCCGAGCAGATCCACGACGAATGGGATGCCATCCCGCAGCACCAGCAGGTCCTGAGTCTCATGCGGATCGCCAATGCCACGCGTGCCCAGGCTCAACAATCCCGGGTTGGACAACTCGCTCACCAGCAAACCCGGCGTCTTGGACAACGCCTGGCGGTAGTTGTCCGATTGAATCTGCGGCAGCGAATCGAAATCCACCACCGTGGCCTTTTTGCCCGAGAAAATGCGTGTGCCATCCACAGGCGGCAGGAACGTGGGCTGAACGGTGGCATCAGCCTCGGACTCGGCCGTCACCTGCACGGTGGGGAGCTTTTCGACTTTGTTGGTCGTGGATTGTGCATTGGCGAGCCCAGCCAGGAAAATGGCGTTGGCCAGCGCCAGCAGGGCGGGTGAAAGCCGCCTGCGACGGGCGAAGCGTCTGTGTGTCATCATGCTCGGTGTTCGATTCTGTGTTCCGGCTCCGGGGTTCGGGCTGACCCGCGGCAGGAGGACCACATGGTCATCCGGCCCCGAAGCCGTGGAGAACATCCCTCAACACGCATGGAGCCTGCTTCCGCTGAATTGCGCTTCCTTGTCGGCTTGTTGCGACACGCTCCACCTCCCGAAATTGCACGCTGGAGGCGAACCGCTGTCTCAACCCGCGTGGTGGTGGAGTGACTTCAAGCCGCAGATGAATCCATGAAGCATGCCGCCGCACATGAGGTTTGCGTGCGGCAGACAACAGGACGAAACGGGAGTCAGGGCTGCGTCGCCAGCCATCGCGTCAGCCACTGCGCCAGCGAAGGCTTGTCTGGCACCCTCTCCACGCGGTTCGGTGGAAGACAGATTCCAAAGCCCTGTCCGTAGGCCCGGCCATTCACGACGCACACATCCGTCCGGCTCTCTGCAATCTGCTGCCATCCCCTGGCCAGGGCCGAGGCGGGACTGCCGTCCAGTTCATACTTCCAGCCAACAATGCGCGCCTTCGGAAACAGACTTCGCAATGCCCCGATGATCTTGGGCGCTGGCTCCATCTCCAGCGTGATGCGGCCCGACCGGCTGGAGATCTTCGCATCTGTGAGCGGCCGCCCCTGGTCGTCCAGGGTCTGTTTCAAACGGTAGTCACACAAGGCGGCCGCATGAAACACAGCCGCAACAGCATCTCCCGCCCATGGATGCAAGCGATCCAGCAGACTTTGATTGGTTGTGAACGGGACAACTTCCACGCCGCACAATGGCGCCCGGCACGTGGCCCCCTCACCCATGAAACAGATCACACGACGGCCCGCTGCGGCCAGTTCATTGGCCAGAACAATGCCCAGTTCGCCGGTGGAAACATTCGTCAAGCGCCGGACTTCATCGACCGGCTCAAAGGCAGGACCACAGGTGACCAGCACCGGGCGGCCTGCAGGCGTCTTGGTTGGAGCAGACTCAATCATCTTGGACCGGGAACTTTCCACGCGAAGCGTAGGATCGCCCGCAGTCCTGCGCAATCTTGCTCCTCGTTCGCGTTGGCATACAATCCGGCGCATGAAAGCCCTCCGCCAGTTCCTTCTCTCCACCTTTCTTGCATGCTTGGCGTGTGGCGCAGCGGACCCGAAACCCAACGTCATCTACATCATGGCTGACGAACTCGGTTATTATGAGCCGGGGTTCATGGGGGGAAAGAACATCCAGACGCCCCATATCGACCGCATGGCGAAGGAGGGCATCCTGTTCAAAAACCTCTTTGCCGGCTCCTCGGTCTGCGCCCCGACGCGATGCTGCTTCCTGACCGGCAAACACAGCGGTCATACGTCCGTGCGGGCCAATGGCGGCGGCACGCCCCTGCGAGCCGATGAGGCAACAATCGCCTCCATCCTCAAGCCGCTGGGCTACGCGACCGGTGGATTTGGCAAATGGGGCTGTGGCGGGCGCGATTCGACCGGCGTTCCGGAAAAGCACGGTTTTGACGTGTTCCTCGGCTACTACGATCAGGTCCATGCCCACACCTACTACCCGCCCTACCTCATCCGCAACAGCGAGGAGGTGCCGCTTGAAGGCAACAAGGGCATGAGCAACGGCAGAACCTACTCGCATTATGTGATCCACGAGGCCGCGATGAAGTTCATCCGGGAGAACGGCGCCGCCAAGAAGCCGTTCTTTGCCTACCTGCCCTACACACCGCCACATGGGCTGTTTGACATCCCCGATGCCGATCCGGCCTGGGCGCTCTACAAGGACAAGCCCTGGCCCGAAGATGCCCGCCGCTATGCGGCCATGGTGACCATGGTGGACCGTCAGGTGGGTGAAATACTTGCCCTGCTCAAGGAACTGCATCTGGACGAGCTGTGTACCCGCACGGTCTACGTCCGCGCGCCGCAAGAAGTGCGCGTGCAACGCGTGTCTCAGCGTGGCTGGGACGAGGCCGAACTCGCACGCCGCGAGGGCGCCCTCGGCGAACCCGAGCTGCGCCGCAAGGGCTGCAACCTGACTGT
>CAYQCZ010000040.1:0-9652 GCA_964415955.1 uncultured Verrucomicrobiota bacterium
CCCCCTTTATTCAGCGGCTCCCTAAGGGGCTGGGGACGTTCCGGGGAATGCGCCCGTGGGGAACGGACACCTGTCAAACGGCCTTGTTCATCCCCGTAGTCAGAAGACCTGCGTTTGGGAACGGGCATCGGGGGGATGTAGCCGTCGGGTGTGATCAAAAGCGGGTGAAACCGATGGGAATCAGAGTCAACGGCAGGTGCCAGCATCCGTCAGAGGTGGCAAGGCGGGCACTCCGCTGCCCGCCGCTCCAAAGACGGGCAAGGGACTGCGCACCCTGCCTGCGGTCCTGCCCTGCCTTATCCGCTTTTGACCACAATCTATCCCGTCAGGCGTGACGGAAGGAGGCTCAAACCCAGGCGCACGGCCAGCCTACGCGCCGCCGGGCTGGCGCTGGCGTAGTGCGTGAACTCATGCGCGGCGGCAAGCCACGGGTGGATGATCAGCGCGGGGTTGTGCGCGAAGTGCTGGCTCCGCCGGTTGGTTTCCAGAGCGCGGCTGAAGGCGTCGCCTGTGCCTGACAACTCCTTCACCGCATAAATTTCCTCCTCGATGTCGTGCGCCCATTGCTTGAACAGGGTCGATGCCTTCCCGCTGCGCCACAGCAGGTATTCCAGTTGCGCCGCTCCAGCCGTGCTGGTGTGCCAAGTCTCCGTGCTCAGGTTGCGCTCGCGCGTCAGCGCCCTGGACGCGGGATTTTCGATGAGCAGTGCCGCAAGCGCCGTGGGGTCACAGTAGATTTTCAAAGTCGATGGGCTTCGGGTTTTTCCCCCACACTTTGCGACGCAAGGCGTCGTAATCGGGGATCTTCAGCTTCCTGCGCTTCTTTTCGATCACGGCCACCACTTCGCCACGGTTTAGAATCTCGCAGGGGGCCTGAGCGATGATTTTCGAGGGAGACCGGGAAAGCTCCTTGATGCTGAACTGCTTCATGGTCTGACGGTATGTCAGACGAGCGTGGGTGTCAACGGTGCGCAAGGGACTGTGCGTCCCGCCCACAACGGACATGCCCAACCTCACCCACTATTAATCACACCCGCAGCCGTCCGGCATGCAAAGGCGGACTGGCGATCCGATCCGGGTGTGTGGCAAAATCGCGAGGGTTGTCATTTGATGAACCTGTGTGTGTGACATGGGCAGGAAGCGATTGCCATGGAAACGGGGACCAGCGGCGTGGCGCGTGGTCAGGAACAGCGATGAGGTGCGTGGGCGGCTGGCCCTTCTCCGCCCTCAGTTCCTGAGCCTGCGGCAGGCGGCGTGGGCGATGGCCCTTTCCACCCAGCCGGTGCGGGACTGGCTGCGGCTGGGGTATCTGAGGCGCGACGGGCCGAGGGGAAGAATCTCCAAGGTGGAGCTGGCCCGGTTTCTGGGCTGGCTGGCAACGCACGCGGAGCCGTTCGACTCCGAGATATTGAGGGACCGCCTGCTGGGGAAACGCCGTCGCTTTCCGATGGCCTATGACCGTCTGCATCATGCGCGGTTTTTGTGGCCCAAGGGAAGGCGCGCCCTGACGCCGGGCGAGATTGCCGGACTGATCGGGTGCCATCCTTCCCTCATCATCAAGGCCATTCGTTCCGGCGTTTTCCACAAGCTGGGACGGAGGCGGACTCCAGGAAGATGGGAAATCACGCGGGCGCAATGGTGCCGGGAATTTCCCTGTTCACAGATATCGCTGCCCGGCCTGCCTTCATTGCCCCGGAAGCCATCCTTTGGCACGCGGGAGACGGCGGCATGGCTGTCCATGTGGGGCATGGCCGGGGTGAAGTCGTGGCAGGTGCGGCGGATGGTGCGGGCGGGGGAACTGGAACGGGTGATGGAGGGGCCATTCCGGAAGAAATGGCAGGTCACACGAAAAAGTCTGGAGAAAGTGCGAAAAAGCCTCTTGACACGCCTGCGTGAGGGAAATTTCTGAAAAACCGCTGCAGCAGGGCTGCAATGGTCCTGCAGCGGCATTGCAGGAGAACACCATAAATCACAAAAGCATCGCAAACATCGTCCTGGCATGATGATGGTGAACTGGCAAGAGGCCGAAAAGATTGTTGTTAGGTTGAACTCGTGCGAATCAACCAACAGAAGATCGTGGCGGGCAAGCCCCGCATGAAGGTCATGCGGGTGAGCATGACCCTGCAAGTGCCGGAGACCCTGGCGGCGGATCTGCGAATCGTTCAAATCATTGGTGAACGGCTGCGTGATGTGGTGGTGATCAGGTCGCTGGCCGTCAGCGGAGTGGACGAGGAGTGTCCCTGTCCGGTCTGCGGATGGCGGCATGACGGCGCGTTCCGAAGCATACGACTGGGGGATCAGGAGCCAATCCTGCTCAGCGGCGTGCTGCCACTGATCGTGGGCAAGGTGCATGAAGCCTGCGAGCGGGGCATGCCGTGGGTGAGCGTGAAGGATGATCAGTTGATCGACGTGTGCGGGAGCTATGTGCATCCCTGCAAGGCGTTCCATGCGCTGGGACGAAAGGTGGAATATCAACGGCTCTTCGACACACGGAGGCGCGGGTTTGTGGCGCTGAGGGCAGGCCACCCTTCCTGGAATCAATTGGAATGAATCCTGGAATGAACAACAGACCGTGTTGATGGAGAATGAGATCATGAACGGCATGTTCATTCCTGTGTCCTCATCGAACCTTGCGGCCGTGCGCTATGACGAGACGGCGCGCACGCTGGATGTGCGGTTTCATCATGGCGGCATCTACCGTTACTTCGGCGTGGGCACGGGTGTGTATCACGGGCTGCTGATGGCCGAGTCGCACGGAAAGTATTTTCACCGGACCATCCGGGACGTGTTCCCGTTCGTCCGGCTGACATGACCCGGGTGGAAGAAAGGCGACACATGAAAACAACAACAAGTCAGAAGCAGTTGGAAGCCAACCGGCGCAACGCGAGGAAATCCACCGGGCCGCGCACGGCGGAAGGGCGTGCCGTCTCGCGCATGAACGCGGTGCGGCACGGCATCCTCTCGACGCAGGTGGTGGTGCGGGGAACACTGGTGCGTGAAAGCGTGAGGGAGTTCAAGGCATTGCACGAGCAGTTCCGGAAGGCATTGCAACCCGAGGGGGCGGTGGAGGAGATGCTGGTGGATGAGATCGTGACGGCACACTGGCGCAAGCGGAGGGCGTTGCAGGCGGAGGCGGGGGAGATCCTCCTGCACGTGGAGGGGGAAAGCCGCAAGCGACAACGGGGGCGCAGTCCCAAACTGCAGTGCATGCTGTGGGGCGCGGGAGGAAGCGCCGAGTGGACGATGCAACAAACTTCCTCGGGTGCTGGCGTCCTGGCCAGTATGGCGAGACAGGCGCGAGCACGGGTGGAACAAGATGGTTGTGTGACGGAAGAAGCAGTGGCCATGGGCAAGGTTTTTGGCGAGGATACGGGAGTCTCGCTCGCCCTGGCCCGGTGGATGCAGACGTGCAGAGAACTGCCCGAAGGTCCGGAAGGAGAGGCCGCCAGGACGGCGCAACAGGCGGAAGTGCTCAAGGAGCTGAAGGGCATCGAACAAGGTTATGAAATGCACAAGCGAATCGAAGCAGATTACGAATGGAATCGTGAGCAGGCGCATCAGGCGGCGGACGTGCTGCCCAAGGCTGAAACACTGGAAAAGATCATGCGTTATGAGACAAAGCTGGAAAGGCAGATATACCGGGCCATGGCGCAACTGGAACGGCTGCAACGGATGCGTCACGGGGAAAACATCCCCGCGCCCCTGACCGTGGACGTCCTGGACAAGGAATGAAACCGCGCGATGAGAGCCGTTTTTGCCAAACGAACCCAATTGCCCCACCGTTTCAGCATTGTGCGTTGCCATTGCGGGTGGATTCGATAGTGTTCCCGCAACCCTCACGCATGGGCCGCTGATGAAATTGATCAAGGTCGGAGCCGCAGTTCTGAATCAAACCCCGCTGGATTGGGAGCACAACACCCGTAACATCATCGGGGCCATCCGCGAGGCGAAGGATCGCGGTGTGTTCATTCTTTGCCTGCCCGAGCTGGCCATCACGGGATACGGCTGTGAGGACGCGTTTCATTCCCCAACGGTGCACAAGACCGCCTGGGCCATCCTCAAGGACATCGCGCCGGAGTCCAAGGGCATGATCGTGGCGGTGGGGCTGCCGGTGTTTCACCAAAACGCCCTGTTCAACTGCGCCGCCGTGCTGGTGGATGGCGCGCTGGTGGGGCTTACGGCCAAGCAAAACCTGGCCGGCGATGGCATTCATTACGAGCCGCGTTTCTTCAAGGCATGGCCCAAGGGGATGCGTGCGATCCTGAGCCGCGAGGATGGCGGCATTCCCATTGGTGATATTCACTACAACTGCGGCGGCGTGAAACTTGGGTTTGAGATTTGCGAGGACGCCTGGGTGTCCGCCAGACCCGGATCGGAGCTGGCCCGGCGCGGCGTGGACATCATTCTGAACCCCAGTGCGTCGCATTTCGCCTTTGGCAAGCAGGAGGTGCGGCGGCGGTTTGTGGCGGAGGGCTCGCGGGCCTTCGGTTGCAGTTACATTTACGCCAACCTGCTGGGAAATGAGGCCGGGCGGGTCGTTTATGACGGTGGAGCCATGATCGCCACACAGGGCCGCATCGTGGCGCAGGGGCCGCGGCTTTCGTTTGCCGACCGCAAGATCACCAGTGCCGTGCTGGACATCGAGGCAACGCGGATGAACCAGTCCCGGACGACCAGCTTCAAGCCGGACCTGGTGGAGGATCCCACGGAATGTGTGGAGCGGCCGTTCAAATTTCCGGACATCCAGCCCGAGGCCTTTGTGGATGCTGCATGTCCGTGGGAAAGCCGTCCGGACTTGAAGGAGGAGGAGTTTTCCCGCGCGGTGGCGCTCGGGCTTTACGATTACATGCGCAAGAGCCGTTCGCATGGCTTCGTGGTGTCGCTCAGCGGCGGTGCGGACTCGGCGGCGATCAGTTGTCTGGTGCATCTGGCGGCCAGGCTCGGCTGCGATGAACTGGGCTGGGACACCTTTTACACACGGGCACCGCACCTGCGACGACCGGACAAGCCCGCGCCTCTCGCCATGGCGGGTGTCATCACCCGGAGCATCCTGACGTGCGTGTATCAGGCCACGGCCAACAGCTCCGATACCACGCTGCATGCGGCCCAGGCCGTTGCGGAGGGCGTGAACGCGGAGTTCTTCAAGCTCGACATCGAATCCCTCGTGCAGGGCTACCTGCGGCTGGTGGAGGGGGCGATCGGCCGTCCGCTCACCTGGCAGCAGGATGATGTGGCATTGCAGAACATCCAGGCGCGGACGCGGTCGCCGGGCGTGTGGATGCTGGCCAATCTGAAGGGGGCGCTGCTGGTCTCGACCAGCAACCGAACCGAGGCCGCCGTGGGGTACGCCCCGATGGATGGCGACACCAGCGGCGGGTTGTCACCCATCGCCGGGATCGACAAGGCCTTTGTGCGTTCCTGGCTGCGCTGGATGGAGAGTCACGGCCCCGATGGGGTGGGTTCCATGCCGTTTCTGGCGGCCGTGAACAAACAGGCACCCACGGCGGAATTGCGTCCCCAGGAATCCAAGCAGACGGATGAGGATGACCTGATGCCTTACGACCTGCTGGATGCCGTGGAGCGTGCGTTCATTCGCGACAAGCTGAATCCATCCGAAACCTTTGGCCGCATGCGGATGATGTTCCCGCAGCACACGCCCGAGCAGTTGTGCGTGTGGATCCGCCGGTTCTTCCAGCTCTGGTGCCGCAACCAATGGAAACGCGAGCGTTATGCGCCCTCCTTCCATCTGGACGATGAAAACCTCGATCCAAAAACCTGGTGCCGGTTTCCGATTCTTTCGGGCGGTTTTGCCCGCGAACTGGCGGAACTGGATGCGCGTGTTGCCGCCATCACCAGCCAGAACACCTGAGCCCTCATGCCCTACACCTACGCCTATCCGCACCCGGCAGTCACCGTGGACACGGTGATTTTCACACCGGGAAATGGTGGTCTGGAAGTGCTGCTGATCGAGCGCCGGCAGGATCCATTCGCCGGTTGCTGGGCGGTTCCCGGCGGTTTCGTGGAGATTGATGAAGATCTCGACACGGCGGCACGAAGGGAATTGCAGGAGGAAACCGGTCTCAGGGACGTGGTGATGGAGCAGTTCCACACGTTCGGCGCGCCCGGACGCGATCCGCGCGAACGCATCATCAGCGTGGCCTACATGGCACTGGTGCGCCGCGAGGAGATGCATGTCCGTGCGGCATCCGACGCCCGCGATGCCCGGTGGTTTGCCGTCAGCAAACTGCCGAAGCTGGCCTTTGACCATTCCGAGGTGCTGCGGAGGGCCGTTCACCAGATGCGGCGCCGCGTTGCGGAGGGCGCGTTCGTTTTTGAGCTGCTGCCTCCGCGGTTTCCGCTGGCATCGGCCAGAACACTCTTTGAGAGCGTGCTGGGGCATGCCCTGGATGCGCGCCGTTTCAACAAGGAACTGATGGGCTCCGGATTATTATTGCCAGTTGCCAAAAGCGGTTCGAATGGCGCAAATACACGAAAACTTCTCTACAGGATGGATCGCAGGAAACATAAGCGGGTGGCGGCAGGCACCGGGGGTGCGCTGTTCAGCTTCCGTGGTGCGGGCGTGAAGGGCTGAGCATGAGCAAAAGCGCGTTGATCATTGTGGATGTGCAGAACGATTTCGTGCCGGGCGGCGCGCTGGCCGTGCCTGAAGGCGACAAGATCATTCCCATCATCAACCGCATCCAGCCGAACTTCGACATGGTGGTGGCCACGCAGGATTTCCACCCCGCCGGCCATGGCAGCTTCGCCTCGTCGCATCCCGGCAAAAAAGTGGGTGACATCACCCGGCTGGGTGGTCTGCCGCAGATTCTCTGGCCGGATCACTGTGTTCAGGGAACTTTTGGATCGGAGTTTGTCAGCGACCTGGAAACCGCGCGTATTGCGAAGATTTTCCAGAAGGGCACGGACGGCGACATCGACAGCTACAGCGGCATGTATGACAACGGCCACAAGAAAAGCACGGGCATGGCCGAGTATCTCAAGGAACAGGGTGTGACCGACCTCTACATCGTGGGGCTGGCCACCGATTACTGCGTGAAGTTCACCGCCCTCGACGCCGTGAAGGAGGGCTTCAAGGTGCATGTCATCCGCGAGGCCTGCCGGGGGGTGAATCTGCTGCCACGAGATGTCGATCGATCCATCGACCAGATGCGCAAGGCCGGCGTGGAAATCGTCTGATCCGGAATCTTCGCGCCGTTCCCGCCATCGGTTACGGCTTCTGACCGGCACCGGTCTTCCCTGCGCCCAGGGCGTCCACAACGCGGTTGAAGTAATTGAACCACGCTGCAATCAGCGTCATCTGGAGGATCGCGCGGTCATCAAAGCCCACCCCGCGCAGTCCGTCGATCACCCCGGATGTGATGCCACCCGCATTCACGGTCACTGATTCCACGTAGCGCAGCATGGCAGCATCTGCTTCGGGCAATTCCGCAGTCATGTAATCGCTGCGAACCTTGGCGGCCAGCGATTCATCCCCGGTGAGCCTGCCCAGGGTCTCGGTGTGTGAATCTGCGCAACAGGTGCAACGATTCGTTGCGGACACGACGGTTGCGATCAGTTCATGCTGCCTTCGTGACAAGGGCAGTTCCGGAGACAACAGTGAACCGAAGGCGGCAAGCGTCAGCCCACACGTCTCCGGAAGCAGGCTGTGACAACCGATGACCCCGCCCGTCTGGTCACTCAACGCCCGGCGCACCGCCTCTCCGTAGTCATCGGGAAACGAATTCAGGAGCACGCCAAGTCTGCGGCCCAGTTCAGGGTCGTTTTCCGAAACAGGCACCATCTTGATCCAGCTCATGTGTGCATGCTCCGTTTTTTTGACGAAATGTCGATCCAACAGGCAGGCGTGGCCAAATGCGGCCAGTGCCGGGCCAAAAAGTGTTGGCCGCATCCGTTGCTTCGTGGAAGTCTCCCCCTCTGATTATGAGCACTGCCACGATCCCGATAGAAATCGCCGATCCCATCAATGCGCGGATTCTTGCCGTGTCCGAGGACCGCATCCAGGGTTTCCAACGCGACCCTTTGGGCGAAATTTCCCGCCAGTCCGGCGTCGAACTGCCTGTCGTCATCGAGCGCATCCAGGCCATGCTCAAGGCCGGTGTGATCCGTCGCGTGCGCCAGACGCTTCTCGCCACCAACCTTGCCGAAGGCGCCCTCGTGGCCTGGGAAATCACGCCCGAGAAACTGGACGAAGGCTTTGATTACCTGTTCCAGCAGGATCCGTTTTCAGGACACGTGGTCACGCGCTCGACCGATGTGGCCACCCATGGCTCCACCTACCGGCTCTGGACCACACTGAAGGTGCCGCAGGGATACTCACTGAACAAACACTGCGAATGGCTGCGAAACCAGATCGGTGCATCCCACTTCCGCATCATGCAGGCGAAACGCTTGTTCGCGCTGGGTGTGGGCCATGTCCGCCGTCGCGGCATGGAACCCGGCGCCCGTGCGGATGAACCTGCGGTGCCCACGGAGGTCGCCATCGTCAATTTGAACGATCTCGAATGGCGCATCCTCGACGCCCTCAAGCGTGAGTTCGAACCCCATGAACTTGTCCCTGACATATGGACGGCCCGCGCACGTGAGGCAGGTGTGCCGCTCGATACGTTCTACGAAGTGGCCGGGGACTTGAACCGCCGCAAAGTCATCGGGCGCTTCTCCACGTTTCTTGAGCACGTGAAGACGCTCAAGACCGGCGAGCATGTCACGCGTTACAACGCCCTCTTCCACTGGGCCGTCCCGCCCGGTCGTGAACTGGAAGCCGGTGCCGAGGTGGGCCGCCACTACATCATGACCCATGCTTACTGGCGTGAGGGCGGGCCTGAGTTTCGCAACGTCAACATCATGGGTGTCGCCCACGGCACCGACAAACAGACCGTGCTCGCCCACAAGGCGGCCATCGACAAACACCTCGAAGAGGCCGGCATTCCCTTGCACTACACCAACGTCTTCTGGGGCGGTCGCAGCGAAATCAAACCGAGTGAGATTTCGCCTTTCGCCTATCGCACATGGTGCGAGGAACGTGGCATGGACCCTGCGGCGATGAGGGGTTGACCTCACGCCCTTTCAAACCGGTGCCGTCCCATGCACACCGCTTTTCCCCACATGCTGGCCGTGCGGCAGCGTTTTCCTGAAACACCTGAGTTGCATGTGCGGGCGGAAACGCGCAGCCAGTTGCAGCAAGTGCTGCCGGGGTTGCGCCGTGGACAACGCATCGCCATTGGTGTGGGCAGTCGGGGCATTGCCCATTTGCAGGAAATCGTGGCCGAAACGGTCACTGTGCTGCGCGGCGCGGGGTGTGAACCATTCATCGTTCCGGCCATGGGCAGTCATGGCGGCGCCACGCCGGAAGGCCAGACACAGTTGCTGGCAGATTACGGCATCAGCGAGTCCGCCCTGGGCGTGCCGGTGCGTGCCGGCATGGAGGCACGCGCCATCGGCACCACCGAGCAGGGACTGCCGGTGTGGTTCAGCGAGGTGTCGACGACCACCCGGATGCCGCGCTTGGCGGCGGCCTGGGTCAGGCGTTCGAAATCGGCGTTGCTGCCGAAGCCGGGGTCGATGCGGTGGTAGTCGGCGGTGTCGTACTTGTGGTTGCTGGCGGCGGCGAACACCGGTGTCAGGTAGATCCCGT
>CAYQCZ010000040.1:9662-14751 GCA_964415955.1 uncultured Verrucomicrobiota bacterium
TCAGCGAGGAAGCGCTGGCCGCTGACGGCATCATCGTCATCAACCGCATCAAGCCGCACACGGATTTCTTCAGCGACACCATCGGCAGCGGTGTGATCAAGATGCTGGTGGTGGGCTTGGGCAAACGCACCGGCGCGGCGCAATATCACCGCTCGTCCAGCCGGTTTGGTTATGCGGAAATGCTCCAGAGCACGATTCGCATCACACTGGGCAAGGTGCCTTTGCTTTGCGGCCTGGCCATCGTGGAAAACCAGCGCCACGAAACCGCGTGCATCGAAGCCTTGTTGCCTGACCAATTGATGGCCGGTGAGGCACGGCTCTTTGCCGAGGCGAAACGTCTCATGCCCTCGCTGCCGTTCAAATCCATCGACCTCCTCATCGTGGACCGCATTGGCAAGGACATCAGCGGCACCGGCATGGACACCAACGTGATCGGGCGCGGTGTGCATGGTTACTCCACGGCATTGGGTGACCGCAACGCGCCGCCACGCATCGGGCGCATTTACGTGCGCGATCTCACGCCGGGAACGCACGGCAACGCCATCGGGATCGGCATGGCGGACTTCACCAGCACGCGCCTGCTGCAGGCGATGGATGCCCGTGTGACCTTTGTGAATTCACTGACCTCCATGACGCCGCATTCCGCCAAAATGCCCATTCACTTCGAAACGGACGAGGAAGCCATTGCTGCGGCATTGCAAAGCCTGGCGATGGAGGACACGTCCAGGGCCCGCGTGGTGCGCATTGCGGACACGTTGTCGTTGGAGCACATGGAGGTATCCGAAGCCTGTCTGGACGCCGTGGCCGATGGCGCGCAATTGGAAGTGGCAGGCGAAGCAGCCCCCATGAAATTCTTCGGCGGGGAGTTGGCGGCGTTGCCATGAGTCCTGGCATTCTGTTTTTTCCAGCGTTCTGTCCGTCGTGGGTGTTGTCCTCCTTGGGATCAGGGAGGTAAAGTGTTGCCATGCTTTTCCACTTTATTGCAGTTGTCGTTTTGGCACTTGGAGGGTTGTTTGTTTCAGCCTCTGAACTCCCCGCTTCACTGGCCAGTTCCAAGCCCGGTGAAAACATTCTCTGGTTCGACATCCAGCACCTCGACGTCGAGGGCAGGGGATGGAAGGACACCAGGGCGCCCTACGACCGCCTGCCCGCGAAGGCCGAGGGCGTGGTGCGCGCACCCGTGTGGAGCCTGAGCCGTCATTCCGCCGGCATGTGCGTCCGGTTCGAGACCGATGCGGATGCCATCCATGCGCGTTGGGCGGTGACCAGCAAGAACCTTGCGATGTCCCACATGGCGGCCACCGGCGTCAGCGGTCTTGATCTTTACGTGAAGCAACCTGATGGCCGCTGGCACTGGCTGGCCGTGGCACAGCCGAAGGAACAGACCAACACCGTGCGGCTCGTGGCGAACATCCCGTCCGGTCGCCGCGAATACCTGCTGTATCTGCCGCTCTACAACGGCACGCAGTTCGTGGAGATTGGTGTTCCGAAAGGCGCGATTCTCTCCAAGGCGGGTGCCTGGGGTGCTGGCGACCGTCGCCCCATCGTGTTTTATGGGACATCGATTCTGCATGGCGCATGCGCCTCACGCCCGGGCATGGTGCACAGTGCCATCCTGCAGCGCCGGTTCCATCGCCCGGTGATCAACCTCGGATTCTCCGGCAATGGCAAGATGGAGCCGGAACTGGCCGACCTGCTGGCGGAGTTGAACCCTTCCGTTTACGTGCTCGACTGCCTGCCCAACATGGTCGCCCAGGAGGTGACGGAACGGGTCGAGCCCTTTGTCTTGAAGCTGCGCGCCGCCCATCCGGAGACGCCCATTGTGCTGGTGGAGGACCGCACCTACGCGGACGCATTTCTCATCGGCTCCAAGCGCGAACGCAATGACACCAGCCGCGTGGCGTTGGAGGCGGCCTACAAGCGGCTCAAGAAGGCGGGCGTGAAGAAGCTGTATTACATCCCCGGCGAGCGTCTGCTGGGCGATGACGGCGACGGCACGGTGGACAGTTCGCATCCGAACGACCTCGGATTCATGCGGCAGGCGGATGCCTTTGCGAAGGTGCTGAAGCCGTTGCTCAAGCCCTGAGAGCGCTTTTGGAAACGCGAAACGCGATCACTTCCTCGCGTGATCCTTGAAGAACTTCACGATGATGGCCGGGCCTTCCCGTGGATACTTGTGCCCGCCGTCATGCAGATAGACCACCAGCGGCGCGCCGCTTTCGGATGCGTATTCCGTGCAGCCCTTTTCACCCTTCCACGGTTTGCCTTCCTCGTTGCACTTGTTGAGTTTCTTGATGCCTTCGATGGTCAGCTTCTGCCATTCGTATTTGACCAGCGGATCGCTTTCGCTGGCCAGATGCAGCACCGGCCTGGGTGTTGAAGGACGCTTGTTGCTGGCCGCCGATGCGGAGGGCGCGAGTGCTGCGAACACCTCTTCCCGCGCGGCCCACAGCAGGTAGGTGAATCCGCCGCCGTTGGAATGGCCGGTCGAGTAAATGCGCTTGTCATCCACCTTGAAATCCTTCTTCAGGCTGGCCAGCACGGCGTCAAAGAACTTCAGATCACGGTCGCCCTGATCACCCACGCGGCCCTGCCATCCGGGCCTTTTGCCTTCCGGATCGGTGAGACGTCCGGGAGTGTTCAGCCCCTGCATATAGACCACGATCGCCTCGGGCCAGAGTTCATGCAGACGGAAGGAACGCGCCGCGTTCTGCATCGACCCGCCATGGCCGTGGAATCCGAACACCACGGGAGCCGCTTTCTCCCTGGCATTGGCCGGCACATGCACCAGCGCCTCGCGCTTCACGCCGTCAATGGTCCATTCCCGGCGCACCGGCAGATCGGCGGCATGTGCATGCAGAACCGTAAAAAACAGCAGGGGCAGGAGGTGTTTGAACATGGTGAAGCGTGTTTTTGGTTTTTATTGATGACGCCCATCAGTCCACCGTGGATACACGGGATTTGGGTCGTTGATGATCAAACGGCGACTCATGGTGCCTGATCATGTCATGGAGTGCGATGCTCTGTGCCGGTCATTTTTTGTGGCTGTGTTGAGATCTTTCTTGATGGCCTCCCATTTCCCTACCAGATCGGCGTTTTCCAGCTTCTGATACAGACGAATCAGAGCCGTTGCCGTCCTCAACGCCTTGGGTTTGCTCCCTGTTTTATCCGTCAGTTCCCATGCTTCGATGAGCTTTGCCTCCGCTTTTTGCAGGTCACCGTTGTCCAGAGCAGCCACGCCCACCTGGATCAGCACCTCATTGAGCCCGTCACGGACAGTGTTTATCCGGTCTTTTGTGACGACTTGTTTGTTCCATTTTTCCTCAGGCCCAAGGTGGGTGAAGTAGGCACGGAAATTGATTTCCGACTCATCAAACTGCTTCAGGCTCAGCAGCCGGTAACCCAGTGCCGCATAGGTGCCCAGAGTCTGGGAGTGATCAGGGCCCAGCAATTCAACGCGGATCGGGAGGATTCGCTTGAGAATGGCAACCGATGCCATCTCGTCTTTTTGCTTCGCGTATTGGTTCGCCAGTTGCCCTAGTGCAAGCAGCGTCTCCGGATTGCGAATGCCGAGATGCTTCTCGGAGAGTTCTGCGGTTTCCTTGCTCAATTCCAAGGTCTGCTCTCGGAGGTTCAGTTGATCATAAACTGCGGCCAACACCCGCATGGTGATCAGCGTATAGATATAGCCCTCTGGTTCATCCCGGAGTTGAACCTTCAGGGATTCCTCCAGAATCTCCTTTGCTTCCGCCAAACGGCCCAAGCTTCGATAAAGTTCACCAATATCCATGGCAGCGACCGTATTGCCAAAGCCCCCATGAAGTTCGCGTGAGAGATTCCAGCCTTGGAGCGTGAACTTCAGGGCAGGTTCGAGATCACCCTTCATTTTATGAAGTGATCCATGGTTGACGTAGGTGCTGATGAGTTCAGCGGCTTTGGGGCCCTTTACCGCGATCGTTCGATCGATCAGTTCCTGGCTTACAGCCATGGCCTCATCAATGCGATTCATCCTCCGATAGGCGCGGCTGAGTTCGTGCATCGCCCACAAGGTGTCCGGGTGATTTGGTCCCAGCACTTCGCGCCTTAAAGCAAGGGTTCTCTCAAATTGTTCCGGGGCCTTGGCCCATTCGCCCATCATCATGAGAGAGTTGCCCACCGTGTATCGGATGCTCGCTTCAACCAGAGGTTCATTGGTGAAACGTCCCTTTAGCCGGTCCGCTGCTTCAAGAACGGCTTCCCTGACGGTCAGATCCTTGCGCGTTTCATTGGATGGATTTGCCTTGGCCAGTATGTCTTCTGTCAGGAACTTGTTCACAGCGTCGGCTGTTGCTGCGCTTCGCTGTGCTTCCGCTTTCGCCGCATCGGCCTCCTTTCTGGCCTTGGTTTCAGCCTCTGCGCGTTCTTCAGCTTCCGCCCTTGCCACGTTGGCCTGACGCAACTGCCAGAGCGTGGCTCCAAAGCCCGTGACCGCCACGATCACCACCGCCGCCGCCAGTCCCGCAATGGCCGGCCTCCTCCGCGCCCACTTCACCGCCCGCTGCATCGTCGTGATCGGACGGGCGCTTATCGGTTCATGATTGAGCCACCGCTCCAAGTCCTCCGCCAGTTCCTCCGCCGAGCCATACCGCCGATCCGGCTCCTTCTCCAGGCACTTGAGGCAGATGCTCTCCAGGTCCTGGTCCAGCCCCGGCACCAGCAACCGGGGTGGTTTGGGATCGTTCTCCAGCACCTGACGCAGCACCTCCACGCTGCTGTCCCCCTGAAAGGGCGGCCGACCTGTCAGCAGGTGATAGAGAATGGCCCCCAGCGCATACACATCCGCCGCCGTGGTCAGCCGGCGCACCTTCCCCGCCGCCTGTTCCGGTGCCATGTATTGTGGCGTCCCCATCACCGCCCCGGTCATGGTCAGTCCACTGTCGCCCTCCAGCCTCTTGGCCAGGCCGAAGTCGGTGACGTAAGGCTCGCCCTGTGCATCCAGCAGGATGTTCCCCGGCTTGAGGTCACGGTGCAGGATGCCGCGTTGATGGGCGAAATGCACCGCGCGTGCCACCTTCACCAGCACACGCACCGCCTGACATGGATCGTCCTT
>CAYQCZ010000041.1:0-13520 GCA_964415955.1 uncultured Verrucomicrobiota bacterium
CCGGATCTGGCCGCCAGTCGGATGGCCCCATCATCCCGGACGTGCAATTCACCAAGCCATCAGCATTCCATCGGGATCACAGGGATTGGGGTGGAGCGTGCAGGGCCGCGGCCTTGTTGCGCCATGGGAGCCTTTGCACGCCTGTCCTGCAGCCCGTTCCCAGGTTTGCGGCCGAACCGCCCAGCAGCATGGAGGGTGAGGCCTTGTCGGTGCCCAGGCCGAACCTTGGGAAGGCCTTCAACGAGAAGGTCACGGCGATGGTGAAGTCCGTGGGGCCGGCCCTGTTTTCGCGCACGCGGAAGGTCAGCGCGCTGGTCCAGCTGCGAAGATCGCGGTAGATGGTGTAGTTTTGTTCCTCCAGCGTGCCGTCGCGGGCTTCCATGATGTGGTAGGTGCGCAGGCCCCAGTTTTCATTCAGCCGGTAGTAAAAACTTGCCAGCAGGAGGTTGTTGCCGGTGCCAAGGCCGTTCACGAAGTCATCACGCAGATAACGATGCCCGAAGCTGGCGCTCCACACGTTGTTCGGCTCGATGGTGAGCGTGTGGTAGGCCTGGAGCATGTGACCGTTGTCCACGCTGTAGCGGTTTTCAGAGGTGAGTGAAATCCAGCTGCGCGGCCGCAACGTGAGGTCCGAATAGAGGTCGGAGAATGTTCCCTGGCCGACGCGGCGGTTGATGCGCCAGTCCGTGTAGATGGAGGAATCAATGATGTCCTCGATCTGGCCGTTGCGCCTGGTCTGGAGCTTGTTGTTCAGGCCGTAGCGGACCACATTTTCGGCGTCGATGGCATCGATGGCGTTGAAATCGGGGAATTCAATCGGCAGCAACCGCAGCGTGGGCATGACCGGATCAAACTGCGGCAGACGTGTGGGCCTGACGTTCGGACGCGGGACATAGACGTAGTTGACCGAGGGCTGCACGATGTGGCGGATGCCGTCCACCTGCCAGAAGCCGTTGGTGGCACCGGCCCAGACGCGCGACGCCTTGAAGTTCACCTCGGCGCCGGTGTTGAAGATGCCGCGCTTTTCCTCGTTCAACAGAATGGTGGAGCCGTTGGCCTCGCTGTAATAGGTAAACCGGCCGCCGACCCTCGGTGTGAAATTCAGCCAGCCGAAGAAGGTGTTTGGATAGATCACCTGATGCCACGAATCCCCGCGCCAGGCGGCGAATTCGGGAAAGGCGTTGTTGGCGAACTGCTGCCGCAGGTAGCCGGCCGTGCTTTCACTTTCGTAATACAGCGGTGTCTCGCCAATTTTCTGGCGCATGCCGCTGAGCTTGACCTCCGGCAGGCGCTCCACCTGCTGAAAGAAATCGTTCACCTGCGGCTGGGCGAAGATGTTCAGGCTCCAGTCCTGCCACAACTGGCTGATCTCAAGGTGCGTCGAAGGCTGGATGTTCATCCGGTATTCATTCTCGAAGAAATCGCGCAGGATGTATTCGTCACTCTGGTAGCCGACCACGCCGGTGACCGTCAGGTTGGTCCGGATGTTCGCCCGGTGCGAAAAGGTGAAGCGCTGCCGCTCCTCACGGAGATTCTGGCCGAAGGCTCCCGTGCCGGGGCGCTGGTCATCGGCGTAGTAGTAGCTGAAATTGCCCGTGCCCCATTCACCGAGTTCGTAACGCATGCCGGGGCCGCCAGCCACACCCCTGCGTGATCGGTAGTCCAGCGCCACGGACCCCGTGGCATTCGTGCCCATGTTGAAATTGTAGGTGTTGAGCGAAAACGCGCCGAACAGGCTGCGGTAACCGGGCGTGACCACGAAATGGTTGGGATGCCGCCGCAGATGCTTACGATACACCGGCCAATACATCACCGGCACATCGCCCACATAAACCGTCGCCCCGGTCGCCTCGATCATGTAGCCCGGCATGATGATCAGTGTGCGCGCCTTGATCTTGTAACCGGGATCGTCGATGTCATCCGTCGTCACCCAGCTTTGAACGGCGCTGTAGACTTGATTCGTGTGGTCCCCCATCAAATGGAAGCCGCTGGTGTAGTAGGGCGCGTGGCCTGCGCGGAATTCACCGGCCTCCATCTTCTTGGTGAGAAAATTGTAGGTCAGCTGTTCGCCCTGCCAGACGCTTTTGCCCTGTTCCAGGACCACCGTGCCCTCGGCGGTCACCTGACCGGTTTCCTGGTTGAGTGTGAGCCGGTTGGCGGTGAGGCGGGTGTCACCGTAGGTCACCAGCACGCCGTTGGTGGCGGTCACGATGCCGGTGTTGATGTTGTAGCTGAAGCTGGGCTCGCCGCTCAGTGACTGGATTTCCCACTTGGTTTCCCCCTCCGCGGCTCGGAGCGTGCAGCCAAGGATGAGAAGCAAGGCTGCAAGGAAAACGCTGACCCGGTGATTCATGCGCGCCAAAGAAAACAAAACCGCCGCAGACTGCCAAGCGGATTTGCCCGGTGGTTGCGGCGTGGTGAATGGATGTCCCGCCCTGGATGGCTTTGCGAGCGGTTGAATTACAAGGCCGCGCAGAAGCGCTCCAGCCGGTCCAGCCCCTTCTCGATGTTCGCCATGCTGGTGGCGTAGCTGAGCCGGATGTAATCATCGGCTCCGAAGGCGATGCCCGGAACCGCGGCCACCTTTTCCTGCTCCAGCAGCTTCGCGCAGAAGTCTGTGGATTTCAGGCCGGTGCCGCTGATGTTGGGGAAAAGGTAGAACGCGCCCTTGGCGTTCACACAGGTCAGGCCTTTCATCTTGTTCAGACGTTCCCAGGCATAGGTGCGGCGCTTGGCGAATTCCCCCAGCCAGGTTTGCAGGTGATCCAGCGGCGCAGTGATGGCGGCCACGGCGCCTTTCTGGGCGAAGCTCGTGGGATTGCTCGTGCTGTGGCTCTGGATGGCGTCAATTGCCTTGGCGATGGGCTCAGGCGCGGCAGTCCAGCCAAGGCGCCAGCCGGTCATGCTCCATGCCTTCGCAAAGCCGTGGACGATGATGGTGTGGTCGTAATGCGCCTGGCTGAAACTGGCGACACTCTTGTGGGTGGCTCCATCGTAAAGCAGGTGCTCGTAAATCTCATCGCTCATGATGAGCACGCCCTTTTCCACGCAGATGTCGCCAAGGGCCTTGATTTCCTCCGGCGTGTAAACGCTGCCGGTGGGATTGCTCGGTGAATTCAGGATGAACAGCCGGGTGCGCGGCGTGATGGCGGCGCGCAACTGGTCCGGCGTGACCTTGAACTCCGTTTTGTCGCTGGTCTGGAGGATGACCGGTGTGGCATCGGCCATCTTCACCATCTCAGGATAGCTGAGCCAGAAGGGGGCGGGGATGATCACCTCGTCGCCGGTGTCGCAGACCGCCTGCATGACGTTGTAGCAGGAGTGCTTGCCGCCGCAGGACACAATGATCTGCGAGGCCTTGTAGGTGAGGCCGTTCTCGCGCTTGTGCTTGTCGGCAATCGCCTGGCGCAGCTCGGGGATGCCCGCTGCGGGAGTGTATTTGGTGAACCCGCCGGCAAGCGCTTTGGCGCAGGCGTCCTTGATGAACTGCGGCGTGTCAAAGTCCGGTTCGCCCGCACCGAAGCCGATGACATCCTCACCGGCGGCCTTCATGGCCTTGGCCTTGGAATCAATGGCCAGCGTGAGCGAGGGCGAAAGCGAGGCGGCGCGGCGTGCAATCTTGTAATTCATAAACAGCGGCGAGGATTAGCGGCCGGAAACGGCGGGGCAAGGCGGAAGTCTGGAAGGCTTGAGCCGGCACCCGGCAGGTTCCCGTGGTGGGCGAAGGTCCGCTCAGTTTCCGGTGGCTGGGGACCGGAATTCGCGGAGTTTCAGGTTGCGAAACCAGCATTCGTCCTTGTGATCAGTCAGCAGGATGTGGCCGGTGACCTTTTTCCCGAAATCCAGTGCCGTCTTGAACTTGGTCTTCTGCACCTGTTCGAGGATGGCCGGATCGCCGCATTCGTATTCCACGACCTTCGCGCCGTTGAGCCAGTGTTCGACGTGATTGCCCTTCACGACGATGCGTGACTGGTTCCATTCACCCGGCGGTTTCATGGGCTTGTCAGGCTTGGGGGCGACCACAAGGTAGAACGACGCGCAGCTCGACTCGGCATGCCCCTTCACCACCTCGTCATCGATCATCTGATATTCATGGCCGACGGCGGATTTCCGCTCGGGAATGATGAAGTATTTCACGCCATTGTTGCCCCTGGGGTCGATGCGCCATTCCCAGGAAAACTCGAAGTCGGTGAACGTCCGTTCAGTCATGATGTCACCTGCGGGCGTTTCGCGCAGTTTCTTGAGAATGCCATTCTCGACCTTCCAGCCCGGTCCCGGCGTGCCGCCGTCCTTGTAGGTGCGCCAGCCTTCCAGTGATTTGCCATTGAAGAGCAACTTCCAGCCGTCCTGCTTTTCCTGGGGCGTGAGATGATTCAAGCCATCCTCCGCTGCCACGGAACAGAACGCACCCAACAGGAAGCAACTCACTACAAGGATGCCGGCGGTTCGTCTCATGGTTCGAAGAATCTCAGGCTTGGCGATGGGAAAAGCAGTAGTTTCACAGCTCCCGCACGCGGATGTTGCGGAACCACACCTCCTGGCCGTGATGCTGGAAGGCGATATGCCCCTCATCCAATGTCATGAACTCCGGCCAGTCCTTGAACTTGCTCTGCTTGATCAATGCTTTGATCTCCTCGCTGCCCCACGTGTATTCCAGCAGCTTGATTCCGTTGAGCCAGTGCTCCACGTGGTTGTCCTTGAAGAGAAGGCGCGCCTTGTTCCACTCGCCCACGGGATTGACCTTGCGGGCCTCGCTGGGCGCGATCAACGCATACAGGGCGCCGGAGGACGTCTTGGGGTTCTTGCCATCGCCATGGCCGGCGTCGTCCAGCACCTGCATTTCGGGGCCGGTCCGGTAGCTGGGGCCCTTGGTTTCGCCCACGTGATACATCACACCGCTGTTGCCGCCGGGGGACACCTTCCATTCGTATTCCAGCTCGAAACTCCGATACTTCTTCTTGGTGATGATGTCGCCATGGCCCTTGGGCAGGGCGTGCAGTTCGTTGCCCTCCACGCGCCAGTTGGGTTCACCGGGAAAGGATTCCTTGTTGTATTCACGCAGGGCATCCGTGGAAGTGCCGTCGAAAACAACCTCCCAGGCCGGACCGGCGGCGCAGCAATCCGTGCAGGGCGTGGAGCAGCCCGTCTGCAAAAGCGCCAGCGTGGGCAGGGCGAACCCGAGCGCGGCAACGAACAATGTCTGTTTGAATTGGGTCATGCGTCGTGTGTGTAGGGCTGCCGCCAGTTCCCGTCAAGCCCGGCATAAATCAACGAGTGCAGAGACTGGTGCGGTCGCAGTGTTTATTGCCTCAGACTGATCTTGTCCTCCGTTGGAAAATCCGCTGGCACGGATTGAGTGACCTTCCCCGTGGCGGCCCATTCCACACCGCGCTGGAAGGTGACGATGAACCCCACGCATTGCATGGCGAGGTGGTCGCCGGCGCGCGCATGGCCCAGGGCGGTGTGAAACACGCGGCCCTTGCCGTAATTCAAGGTCATGAGCATGGGTTCGTGGCGTCCTGTCCCGCCGGTTTCCGTGGCTGAAAAAGCGGTTCCGAGCACGTGCAGGTTTTCGGCAGGGCCGCGCAGCCGGTCGTAAAGTTCGTCCTTGGCATGCCGCCATTTCGCAGGCAATCCCGCAGTGACGGGGTGTTTGGTGTCGCGCAGCACCACGGTGAACTCATGTTGTTTGCCATGGCTGCCGCCCCTGCCCGGGCTGGTGTCGCGGATCAGCTCACCCTGTTCCTCCTTGGAAAAGACATACGGACCGTTCTTCTCCGTCCGGCCACCCCAGCCGCCTAGCCCGATCATACGGTTGTATTCCAGCCAGTCGGGAAAGGAATTGTTGGCTGCGTGGACGGGCACGAAGCCGCCACCCGCTTTGACAAAGTCTTCAAAAGCCTTGCGCGTCGTTTCGCTCCAAGGCTCGCCGTTGTAATTGGACACCACCGCCTTGTATCGGGCGAAGTCGGGCTTGAACGCGCTCATGTCGCCACCCTTGGGCGGTGTGGTGGCCACATCGACCTTGAACAGGCCGGTTTCCTCCAGGTAACGCTTCAAGATCGGCGTGGTGCCCTGCCAGTCGTGGTTGTTCTGGCCGTCCACGATGAGGACAGGAATCGGAGCCGTGAAGGCTGTGAATGTGGCGAGTGTGAAAACGCCAAGGATGAAGAGGATTCGTTGGATCATATGTCGTCGTGTGCGTTGCACAGGAAGATGAGCCACGCGCCGCGACTTGTCGATGGCAACCGCTGCCATGGGCGGCGGCATCATTCCACACGATCTGCCAGTGCGGCTGCCAGAACTGCGGCCAGTGTATTGGCGCACGCCATGATGTGTTTCCTGAAGCGCATCAGCTCGGGGATTTTCCCCGGCTTCTTCATCAGCGCACCCGCCAGCTTGAGGTAGTCCATCGAGTAATCCGGCTTCATCAAGGCGCTGAAATCCAGCGGCAGGGCTTCATCGGCGGCATCGGAAATCACCCGGACGGTGGCGGATGGTATGGAATGGTCGCGGCACAGTGCACGGATCACGCCGGACTCCATTTCCACGGCATCGGCACCTGTGGTTTTGAACAGGCGGGCCTTGCCTGCGACATCGGCGATCACCCTGTCGGAACAATGAAAACGTCCCGGCACCGCGCCCGCCCCGCAAAGCGCCTGTTGCAGGCCGGCGAGTTCAGGATCGGTCTCCGTAACCACCGTGTGCGACGGCAGGGCGGGGTTGAGCCCGCCGGCAAATCCACAGGTCAGCACCAGGGAGGGATTCCACCGTTGCAAGGCCTGTCCTGTGACGGTCCGTGCGCGGTCAGGCCCCATGCCAGTGACCAGCACCTGCATCAAATCGTGTCGGAGCGCCTTCAGGAAGGGCGCGGCCTCCTCCTGGACGGCAAATGTGATCAGGATCGGACGGGATGGATCCATGTCCGTCAAGTTTCAGGATTTCGAATGCTGGGGGCGAGGGAAAATATGAAGACCTTTTTGACCCTCGGTCCGCGTTTTTTTGATAAGACCGGCAACATGAACAACATCAGGCGGAAACACGCCTCATCGCGTCGCGCGAAGTCTGTTCAAAAAAAGTAATGATGTCTCAGCAACTTTGTTCAAAACCGGTTGTTCATTTCAAAGTGCTCTTTCATCGCGACGGGTTTCATTCGTGCCACTGACCCTGCGTTTGTGGTGTCTGCGATGAAGAAAAACTGCGGGCATCACGCCGTGCGGACGCCCATCTGGTGGCCCATCATCTGGCCGCCGTTTGTTCAGTGTTGATCAGGACATGCAAATCGAGACGTTAAAGGTATTTTCGGATCTGGCCGAATCGGAAAGCTTTACAAAAGCGGCCCAGGTCAATGGCATCACCCAGTCGGCTGTCAGCCAGCAGATCAGCGCTTTGGAGCGCTATTTCAACGCCCCCCTCATCGAGCGCAGCCGCAAGCGGTTCCGTCTCACCCGCGAGGGCGAGGTTCTTTACTCCTACAGCAAGCAGATCATCTACGATTACGAGACTGCCTGCTCGAAGATCAGCGAGGTGAAGGATCTGGTGTCCGGCTGCATCCGCATCGCCACCATCTACAGCATCGGTCTGCACGAATTGCCGCCTTATGTGCGGGAGTTCATGAAGACGCATCCCACGGTGAATGTGCAGGTGGAATACCGCCGTGTGAACCAGGTGTATGATGACGTGCTGGGCAATACCGTGGACCTCGGCCTGATCGCTTATCCCGAGTCCGATGCCCGGCTCACGGCCATTCCCCTCCGGCAGGATCCCATGATGCTTGCCTGCCATCCCCAGCACAAGTTCGCCTCCAAGCCGTCCATCAAGCTTTCCGAACTTACAGGCGCCAAATTCATCGCCTTCGAACCCGACATCCCCACGCGGCATGCCATCGACAAGGCGTTTGCCTCCAAGGGTGTTCAAACGGACACGGTGATGGAGCTCGACAACATCGAGACCGTGAAACGGGCGGTGGAAATCGATGCGGGCGTCTCCATCATTCCCCTGGGCACCATGCAGCAGGAGCTGGAAAAGAAAACCCTCGCCGCCGTCAAGTTTGAGGATGTGGACATGTATCGTCCGCTGGCCATCATCCATCGCAACAAGAAGGCGCTCACCCCGGCCATGAAGGAGTTCATCGCCATGCTTCTCGGGGACAAGCCCAAGCGGTCCCGCAAAGGATCGTCAGCCGCTTGATCAGGGCTTTGCCGGCACGGCCTCGACCGGCACTTCGTTTCTCTGCCCCACGGAGGCGCGCCCCTCGATTTTCAGAGCCGGCGTGCCGCCCTGTCCCGCCCTTTTTTGTGTTTGCCCGGGAAAGGCATTGGAGTCCGCATTCGTCCCAAGCACGCCCTGGACCCTGCCTGAAAAATACACCCGCTGGTTCAACGACTGGTTGGTTCCAGTGACGGCGAAATACACATCCTCCTCCCCGGCGGGCGCATTCCGGGTGATGTTTTGGTTCAATTCAGCCTCCGGCAGCTTTCGCTGAAGGTTTTCTGCGAGCGCCCCGGACGCGTTGCCGGAGAAACCGGTCACGGCAACGCCTTGAAGCTGGTTGGTGACGTGTCCCACATACACGGATCCGTCCGAGTCCACGATGCGAACCACATTGCCCGCCTGCTGGAACTCAAACTGCTGAAGCACACGTGGCATGGGCGGTGAGTTGATGTTCCGACGGAAGGCATCCATGGGCGTGACCTGCTGAAACGTCGTGCTGCTCCCACCCTGCTGCGCGTTGGCAACCCCGTTCTGCATCCTCACCGAAAGCTGGCCTGCGGTGTTGGCAGCCGTGGCCGCGACCGCTCCGGAGGGACGGAGGGACAGGGCGGGATTGGCGGCAGGTGCGGGGTCAGTTTTCCTGCGGGCTTCCATCGCTTTGTCTTGTCTCTCTTCCAGAAACCCCGGTGATGTCCCGCCTGTCGCAGGCCCCTGCCTGGCCACCTTTTCAGACGGGACAATCGCCCGGCTGTTTTCATCACGATTGAGCAGCATCCTCCTGCCCTCACCCAGCGCTGATGCAGCCTCTGCGGACACAACAGGCGTCGCTGCCGGCAAGGGTGCTGATTGCGCTGCGGGGGGGGCGGGGGGGGCGGAAGGCTCGCCCCGAACGGCGGTCCGGCTGGCGGCTGGCACGGCGGCCGCTGGTGCAATCATCGCGTCCGCAGATTCGCTCTGGTCGGGAGTGGCTGCGAACGCAGCACTGCTTTGATCCCTCAGTTTTTCCGGCGCGGCGGCATGCCGATCCATTGCCATGTCCGCAGCCGGGTGTTCCACGGCTGACGTCGCCGTCCCGGTTCGTTGCATGGCGAGCTGCCGGGCCTCGCCGGGATTGCGATCCACCACCACTAGCAGGGCCCATGTGGCCAGAGCACCTGCACCGCCGGCCCAGAGGAGTCTCATCCACAAGGCCGGCCACAAACTGCGCTGCCGGGCAGGGCGTTGTGCTGACAGCGTGCGGGCCACCTCCGCCTGGAGCATGTGCCGGGTGGCCGGATGCATTTCCAGCGGTTCACCGGCGGCCTTGCGACGCGTCTCCGCGTAGGCCCTGACCTGCGACTCGATGGACATGTTGGGTTCGTCAGGCATGTGTCACGGTGTGTTGGACGGGGAAACAGCGGGTTTCCCCTCGAAAAAGATGGGACGCGCAATGGCCGCGAGCTTGTCCAGGCACTTGCTGAGGCGTGAGCTGACGGTTTTCGGATTCAACTGCAGGGCTGCGCTGATCTCTTCGTAACTAAGATCGCCAAAGTAGCGCAGCTCGATGATTTCCCGGCAGGGATCGCCCAGCAACTCGAGCGCATGGCCAATCAAGGCCCCGCTTTCACCATTGAGAAGAACCCCGTCGGGACCGGGCTTTTCAGTGGGCGGATCAATGGACAGGCCTGTTTCCGGATGTTCAGCGTGAATGGACAGAGGGCGTTGTCCGCCACCGCGTTTGGCGGCATGCTGACGTTCCCGATAGTCACGCGCCTTGTTGATCGCGATGCGGAACAGCCAGGTCTGGAACTGGCTGGTGCCACGGAAGGCATCAATCGACTTGATGACCGTCAGAAAGGTTTCCTGACAAACCTCCTCGACATCCTCGCGGGAGAAATCAGGCGAAAGCTGGAACACAAACCGGCCCGCAGCAGCGTAATGCAGGTCAAAAAGCGCATCCCAAGCCTCCGCGTCACCCTGACGGGCCTTGGCCACCAGCTCGCGCTCCGATTCGGGAACCATCGGCAGCGAAGCTACGCCGAAATCACACGATTGGCGAGTGCCGGTTTGCGAAGCAGCGCCGTGGCTACTTCTTCTTTACCATCGTGTGGGTGGCGTGACCGTAGAAGGCTTCAGCCGCTTCCATGATGGTCTCGGAAAGGGTGGGGTGTGCATGCACGCACAACGCCAGATCCTTGGCCGTTGCGCCCATCTCCACCGCAAGCACGCCCTCGGCAATGAGTTCGCCCGCGCCATGTCCAACCAGCCCGACACCCAGCACACGCTCGGTCTCGGGATCGATGACCAGCTTGGTCAACCCATCCGGCCTGTCGTAGCTCAGCGCGCGGCCGGACGCACCCCACGGGAACTTGGCCACGGCCACATTGATGCCCTTTTCTTTGGCCTCATTTTCAGTCAGACCGCACCACGCCACTTCTGGATCGGTGAACACCACGGCCGGAATCACGACTTTGTCGAACGCCACATCCTCGCCGCAGATGACCTCCACGGCGACGCGCGCTTCCTTGTGCGCCTTGTGTGCGAGCATCACGCCGCCGACGCAATCGCCGATGGCATAGATGTTCGCATCAGCAGTCTGCTGCTGTGTGTTGACCTTGATGAAGCCGCGTTCGTCGCGCTGAATCTTGGTGTGTTCCAGACCGATGTCCTCGCAATTCGGCACGCGGCCCACGGACACCAGCACGCGGTCGTAAAGCTCCTCCAGCTTCTGCCCGTTGAATTCCATCTCCACCTTGATCTGCTTTCCAACGGTGGACATCTTGAGAACCTTTGCCTTGAGCCGCACCTCCTTGAAGGCCTTCTTCGCATACTGTGCCACCGGACGTGACAGGTCGGCATCAGCCCCGGCAAGAATGCTGTCCAATGCTTCGACCACGGTGACCTTGCTGCCCAGCGTGGCATACACCGTGCCCAGCTCCATGCCGATGTAGCCGCCGCCAACAACCAAAAGGGTTTCGGGGATGTCCTCCACTTCCAGCGCGCCGCGGGAGGTCATGATGCGCGGATTCCCCAGATCAAACGCCTTGGGAAGCGCCGAGCGCGAACCCACGGCAACGATGGCCTTCTCAAACTTCACGAACTGCTGGCCCTGTTCGTTCTCAACGCGCAGGGTTTGCGAGTCCTCGAAGTAGCCCTTGCCCTGCATCACCTGGACACCGCGCGCCTTTGCGAGTTGGGCGATGCCGCCGCTCAGCTTTTGCAGGATGGAATCCTTCCATGCACGGAGCTTGGCGAGGTCGATCTGCGGCTCGCCGAAGGTGATGCCGCGCTTGGCGGACTCACGCGCATTCTCGATGGTGTGTGCGGCGTTCAGCAGAGCCTTGGAAGGAATGCAACCGCGGTTCAGGCACACGCCTCCGAGGCGCGGCTCGCGGTCCACCAGGATGACTTTTTTGCCAAGGTCTGCGGCGTAGAACGCGGCGGCGTAACCACCTGGTCCTGCGCCGACAACAACGATTTCAGTTTGAATGGGGTCCATGGATCAAAAGCGGAGTAGTGGAGTGTTGGCTCTGCTGGTTACAGTTTCAAAAGGGATTCATCGAAGTTCTCGATGGCTTTGACGAGGTCCACCGTGAACCGCGCCGCGCTGCCGCCATCGATCACCCGGTGATCGTAGGCCACGGTCAGTGGCAGGAGTGTGCGCACAACGATCTGGCCCTCGCGCACAACGGGCTTTTGAGCACCGCGTCCCAGTCCCAAGATGGCGACCTCCGGCAGATTAATGATGGGCGTGAAATGCGCGCCACCGACTGCGCCCTGATTGGAGATGGTGAAGGTGCCGCCCCTCATTTCCTCGGCACCCACCTTCCGGTCGCGTGTGCGTTTGGCGAGGTCATCCAGTTCCTTCGCCAGATCGAGCACGGGCTTTTTGTCCACGTCCTTGATGACGGGAACAATCAACCCGGCCTCGGTATCCACCGCGATGCCCAGGTTGAAATACTCCTTGAGCACCAGTTCATCGGATGACTCGTCGAGGCTGCTGTTAAAGACAGGATGCTGTTTCAACGTCGCCACCACCGCTTTCAGCAGCAGGGGCGTGAGCGTGAGACGGGCCCCCTTGGCTTCAAATGCTGCTGTGTGCTTCTTGCGCAACTCCATCAGGCCCGTGACATCCGCCTCGTCAAACTGCGAGACGCGCGGCACCGCGTGCCAGCTTTCGGACATGCGCCGGGCGATCACTTTGCGCAACTGTGACAGCGGTTTCTTGGAGATCTGTCCCCACTGGGAAAAGTCCACCGACGGCGCGGCGGGTTTGGCCGCAACAGCAGGCGCAGCAGCGCTCGCAGGCTGGGAGGCCAGCGCCTGCAACTGGCGGATGTAGGCGCGGATGTCTTCAAGCACGATTCTGCCCCCGTTCGCACTGCCACGCACGAACCGCAGGTCCAGCCCGATGTCGCGCGCCAGTTTACGGATGGATGGTGCGGCGGCAGGTTCCACGTCTGAAGGCGGCGACAAGGGTGCAGCCGGTGCCGATTGAGCGGCAGGCGCGGGTGCCGCTGCCTTTGCCGGTGCGGCGGCGGGTTGTGCCGGTGCGGATTCCTTGGGTGACGGAGTGGATGGCTCGCCTGAACCCCCGCCTTCCAGTGTCAGAATCTCCTGCCCGGCGGACAGGCGTTCACCGACCTTGGCGCGGATGCTGGCCACTTTGCCGCTGGCGCTGGATGGCACCGGCGCGACGGCCTTTTCGCTCTCCAGTTCAAGGATGGTCTGGCCCTGCTTCACGTCGTCGCCGACGTTGACCAGAATGCTGACCACGACGCCGGAATCGGCGCCTTCACCTAGTTTCGGAAGTTTGACGTCCATATATTATCCAAGCCTGTTCCAGGAAATTTCGTTTGCCTGATCAAATACCAAAGGAACCAAGCATCGAGGGCACCTGCAACTGTGGCCATTGCTCTGTTTCCTGGTTTCTTCGTTGTTCATAAATCGGTGAGGCAGCCATGAATCCCATCCCAAGCCGTCACACACACTGCGGGAAGATTTTTTCCGGATCCACGCCAAGATCCTTGATGGCCTGGGCCACCACGGTGCGCTCGATCTGCCCCTTCTCCGCCAGGGCATAGAGTGTGCCGATAACTGTGCATTCGGCGTCCACCTCGAAGAAGCGGCGTAGCTTTTCCCGCGTGTCACTGCGACCAAATCCATCCGTGCCCAGCGTGAACAAACCGCCGGGCACCCATGGTGCGATCTGTTCGGGCACAATCTTCATATAGTCCGAAACGGCGATGAACGGCCCCTGTTCGTTCGCGAGCAAGGTCTCCACATATGATTTTTGTGGTGGTTCCGTCGGGTGCAGCATGTTCCAG
>CAYQCZ010000041.1:13536-14713 GCA_964415955.1 uncultured Verrucomicrobiota bacterium
ACACCGTAGCGTTCGGCCAGGATTTCCTGCGCCGCCAGCGCGGAACGAATGATGGAACCGCTGCCGAAGATTTGAGCCTTGTGCTTCAACCCATCCGGGCCGGCCTTGAACTTGTAAAGTCCCTTGAGGATGCCTTCCCGCGCGCCTTCGGGCATGGGCGGCATCGCGTAGTTTTCATTCTGGAGCGTAAGGTAGTAGAAGATGTCCTCACCGTCTTGATACATGCGCTTGAGTCCGTCCTGGATGATCACGGCGATCTCATAGGCGAACGCCGGGTCGTAGGTCAGCAGGTTCGGAATGGTGCTGGCCAGCAGGTGGCTGTGACCGTCCTCGTGCTGGAGTCCCTCGCCATTGAGCGTGGTGCGCCCGGCGGTGGCGCCAAGCAGGAAACCGCGTGCCTTGATGTCTCCCGCCAGCCACATCTGGTCGCCGATGCGCTGAAAGCCGAACATCGAATAGTAGATGAAGAACGGAATCGTGTTCACTCCATGGCTGGCATACGCCGTGCCCGCTGAAATGAATGATGACATCGAGCCGGCTTCGGTGATGCCTTCCTCGAGGATCTGACCGTCCTTGGCCTCGTGGTAGTAGAGCAAAGACTTGCTGTCCACCGGCTCGTAGAGCTGGCCCTTGGGCGAATAGATCCCGATCTCACGGAACAAGGCGTCTAGGCCGAAGGTGCGGGCCTCGTCGGGAATGATGGGCACGATCAGCCGCCCGATTTCCTTGTTGCGCAGCATGGTGCTGAGCAAACGCACAAAAGCCATGGTGGTGCTGGCCTCGCTCTTTCCGGAGCCTTTCAGGAAATCGGCGAAATCCTCCAGGGAAGGCGTCTGGAGCGGCGGGGCCTTCACTTCGCGCTTGGGCAGGAACCCGCCCAGGGCCTTGCGGCGTTCCAGCAGGTATTTCGTCTCCGTGCTTTCCAGCGGCGGGCGGTAGAAGGGCGTTTCGGCAATTTCGTCATCGCTGATGGGCACATCGAAGCGCGCACGGAATTCGCGAAGCTCCTTTTCGTTCAACTTTTTCTGCTGGTGGGAGATGTTGCGGCCCTCGCCGGCCTCGCCCAGGCCGTAGCCCTTCACCGTCTTGGCGAGGATGACCGTGGGCTGTCCCTTGTGTTCCATGGCCGCCTTGCAGGCCGCATACACCTTGCGGGTGTCATGGCCGCCGCGCATCA
>CAYQCZ010000042.1:0-14504 GCA_964415955.1 uncultured Verrucomicrobiota bacterium
TGGACGCCCGTTCTCGATCGCGGCCGGTGATGCGGTGCAGACCAGCAACCGCATGCGGATGAGTTCCAGCATGGCCAGGAAGGTGACAACCACCTCCGTGCGTGTCGTGGCTGTTGAAAACAACTCCGTGAAGGTCAGCCGTGCCTTGTGGGTGAGTTCCTGGCGCAACGTCTCGATCTTCTCGCTTACAGTCCACTTGTCCTCGAAGATGTCACGCACCTCCTCGCGGTCGCTGAAACGCTTCAAGACGGCGTTGACCGCGTTGATGAGGTCGAAAATGGAGACATCCCCGCGTGAGGGAACGGCTTCGGGCTCGAACTCCGGCCTGGGTGGATTGCGGGCGAAGACGCTTTCCTGGCGGACTTCAAGATCCTGCAGTTGCGAGGCGGCGTCCTTGAATTTCTTGTATTCCACCAGCTTGCGGATCAGTTCCCAGCGCGGATCCTCCTCGTCATCCTGCTCGCCCTCGGGCCTGACCTGCTGCTCGACGGGCAGGAGTTCCTTGCTCTTGATATACATGAGGGTGGCGGCCATCACCAGGAACTCGCCGGCGATTTCCAGATCGAACTCACGCATCAAATCCACATAAGCCACAAATTCGGTGGCCAACTGCGTGAGGTTCACCTCCCAGATATCCACCTCCTGCTTCTTCACCAGGTAAAGAAGCAGGTCCAGCGGGCCTTCAAAGACCTCAAATTTGACTTTGTAATCAGCCATGACACCGCAGGGCTAACCTCAGCGGAGGCGGCATGGTAAAGAAGCCCCTTGCGCTTTGGCAATGGCAGACCTCCAACGAACAGCCCATGGCACGGCCGTTCACACGGACGGAGACGCGGGCATCCATCGCTCCAGGCGACGCGCCTGCCATCGGCGAAGCAGCACGGCCAGCGCGTCTGGCGACATCTGCCAGCTGCCATTCAAGACCACCCTTTCCACCTCCGGCCCCAGCTTGACGATCTCCACGCGCTTCATGCCGCCGCCAAAACACACCTCAACGCCTTGAATCTGCTCCCACCCATGCACGCGCGGCCGAAACCAGCGGGTCACAACCACCCCTTCGTCACCCAGTTTCAGCGTATGGCAATCCGGGTGAAACCTGGCCCCCGTCAAAATGGCCGGCCCCGCAAGCACGGCAAATGTGACCCATCCAATGACTTCCCCCCGCAAAGCCCATGCCAGTCCCAGGGTCGTGCCTGTGGCCAGCAAGGTGAACACCCATGGCAGCCACGGCAGTTGCGGACGTAACAGGATGGATTCCCCTTCGCTCATGCCTTTTCAGGCTCCATGCAACGTCTTGCCGCACCGTCTTGCCGCAGCCCCGTCTCCCGCCTCATGCATCCAGGCAGCCAGACCGCCAGCACGAAAGCCCCGGCCAGCAACCCAAGACTCATCCACAGCCACCCCAGGGCATCCCGCCCATGGGTCGTGCGCGCGGCCCACACATACAACAAAGCCAGACCCGTCAACCCGGTGAACAATGATGCGGAGAAGCCCGGCCAGCCAAAATGCGGATGCATCGCCAGAAGCACGGCCGCCAGGACCAGCACCCCCAGACGCCATGCGGGAAAGTGTCTCACCTGACAAAGGCCGGAGAGAATCGTCTCCACCTTGGGGGCCTTGATGACAAGCCTGCCCCCCTCCCGTGAAAAGTTTTTGTCCTGCTGCGCGCCCATCAACCCCTTTCCACCCGCCTCGACCCATGCATGGCTGAGATTGGCCACAATCCGCGCATCCTTGAAACCGCGGGCCCTCAGAATGCTTGCGCTCAGCACCGCGCGCCCGTCGCAATCCTCACGCCGCTTTTCCCACACCTCGGCGGCCGTCGGCCAGTAATCCACGTTGGACCACACGTGCCAGTCGTAGGCGTAGGGAATGGCATCGTAAACAAACCTCTCGACCGCCTTGAGTTCCTGCTCAGGCGTGGGATGGGGAGGCAGGGCGGCATCGATCTCGCGGTTGATCTCCTTGATGAACGGCAGGCCGGGCTGGATGAGCGATTCCGTGTCGGCCAGATGCCGGATTTGGTTTGCCAGATGAACCGGGTGGGGGAAAAGCACCACCACCAGCACAACCAGAAACAAAAGCAGTTTGATGACCAGTCGCGCAGCAAAAGGCAGTTGGGCAAGTCCATGCCACATGGGCTGATGAAAGCATGTTCATGCCGGCTGTGCCAGCCGCCAAATCACCGGCCGCCCCGCAGCGCCGTGGTCCGGCATCCACCCAGCCGGAACGATGCAGTTCCCAATCGCTGGCCTCTTTTCAACTGCATTGATCCGGCTCAGATCAAGGGCCCGCCGGGCGGCAGGCGGCAAGATTGGCATTGATGAGCCGCGCAACGCGATTATGATCATCGTTGCCATGACCACGTTCGACCACGACGCGCTGGTGCTGACCATGCTGGGCCTCGTGTTGTTTCTGACGGCTGTTTTCCTCGTGTTTCTCTGGATGATTCATCACAGCGCCCGCCGCATGGCCCGCGCCTACTGCGAGGAGGCGGCCCGGAAGCCTGCCTCATGGAAGACGCCTCGCGGACGTTTCCGACCTTTGTTTTACCATCAGCCGGAACGCTGGCTTGCCGTGCGTTGCGTGGAAATGGAACTCGTGGGCCGGGCACTGGGACTGAGCAACACGGCCCGATGCTCCTGGCATGAATGCATGACGCGTGGCGGTGAACGGGCCATTTTCCTGACACCACCGGTCATGGGCTGGGTGCTGGCCATCGGTCCCGGGCTTCCGGATCCTGCGGACGATGTGGATGCCTGCTATCATTTCCTGGCCCAGCTCAGCCGCAGTGTGGGCGAAATCCAGTATTTCAACGTTCACCCCGCATTGCACCACCACGCATGGGTGAAGGCCAATGGCGGCGAAATCCAGCGCGCCTACGCCTGGGCAGGTGAAACCGTCTGGAGCCAGGGGGCTCCAACCAAGGCAGAGATCGAACTGGGCATGCGTTTCTTTGACTACGCCGATCCATCCGGCTCCATGCTTGCCGCCTCGGCATCAGCCGCCACGAATGTGGAGCGGCTTCCAGCCCTCGCTGCCCGCTGGAGCATCAACCCCGCAGGCATCGACGAGCGCATTCTGGATAACGGACGGGGCATCGCCGGTGAGGCCTCGCCTGTCCGTCCCATGTAAACCGGCGCTCCGCGCCAGAACCGAAAGGCAAAGCCATGTCACTTGAATTCGTCCTCCAACGGTTCCCGAAGGAACTGACCCTCAAAAGCGGCCTCCATTGCAAACTGCGCCCCCTGCGCCGTGACGACGAGGCCTCATTCTTTGAGTTCTTCCAGGCCGTGCCCGAGCAGGAACGCATGTTCATCAAACACCGCGTCAACGAACCCGCCGTCATCAAGGACTGGTGCGAAAGGATCGACCTCGGCCGCAACCTGCCGCTCCTGGCGTTTGCCGATGGCCAGATCGTTGGCGACGCGACCCTCCATCAGCAACTGGGCGGCTGGAAACGCCACATCGGCAGGGTCAGCGTGCTGGTGCATCCCAAGTATCGCGGACGCGGCGTTGCCCGCGCGCTGGTCACGGAACTCATCGAGATCGCGCGGTTCTGCGGCCTGGAGAAACTGGAGGCCGAGTTCATCGGCCAGCAACAGGCCGCCGTGAAAACTTTTGCCATGCTTGGCTTCACAGAAATGCTGCGTCTGGAGGATTACGTGAAGGACATGCAGGCCATCTCCCATGATTACATCCTCATGGGCTACGAACTGCTGACCGATGAGGAATACGCCGGGATGGGATAAAGTATCACATGATGCAGACCGAAAACCCGGGCCAAGGAAGTGTGATGACCCCAACCGTCCGCATCCTCTGCTTCTGGCTCTTACAGGTAGCTGTTGTGCTTTCCTTAGTTGTTAATCAGGAACTCATGCACGCATTGTTTGCGGGGGTGCTTGCCGCTCTCATCCGAGGCATGAAACCAAAAATCCCGGGTGTAATGGAAACCCTTCCGCCTCGCGCCAAGAAACGAGCCCTCATCATTGTCCTTGGCCTATTGGGAATTGATCTCCTTATCAGGACATTGGGTTCACCTCCCGTGTGGGCCGAATACGTTGTGTTTTTTCTGCTGGCTGGCTGGGCAGTCTGGTTGGATGTGCAGCTCTGCAAGAACTTTAAATCCATGCCACCCCACGCCACGGGCATTCCCACCACCGCATGAGTGCCCCTCCGGCGCCTTCTTCAAGAATGCTTCCGGTGCTGCGGTGGAAATCCGGCTCGCAGCCAAAGACTGATCTCGATCACCTGGCCGCCGAAGAGCCACTGGAAATCCGGGTGCGAGGTCACAGCGTGGCTGTGACGATGCGCACTCCGGGTCACGACGCCGATCTGGCCGCCGGCTTTCTCCTCACCGAAGGCATCGTTCAACGTCCGGAAGACATCCTCGAAATTGCCCCCTGCGCCCGGACCGATGCTGATTCCGCCGGCAATGTCCTGAATGTCTTTCTCGCTCCGCGCGTGAAGCTGGATCTGGAACGTCTCACCCGTCACGTGTTCGCCTCGTCCAGTTGCGGCATCTGCGGGAAAGCCAGCATCGAGGCGGTGCGGCAATGTTTTCCGCCCGCATCCCACGGACCGCGTGTCGGTGCGCACATCTTGAGCGGCCTTCCGGACAAGCTTCGGAGAGTTCAGCCGGTGTTTGCGCAGACCGGCGGGTTGCACGCAGCCGGGTTGTTCACGGCACGGGGGCGATTGATCGCAGCCCGTGAGGATGTCGGCCGGCATAACGCCGTGGACAAGGTGCTGGGGCACGCGCTCATGGCTGGCGCACTGCCGTTGAACGGACACATCCTCATGGTCAGTGGAAGGGTGTCATTCGAGATCATGCAAAAGGCGCTGGCAGGCGGCATCCCGGTCGTTGCGGCCGTCTCCGCCCCGTCCACTCTGGCAGTGGAATTTGCGCACGATTCGAGGCAGACGCTGGTTGGATTCCTGCGCGACAAGGGGATGAACATTTATTCGCACCCGGAACGCATCCGGCAGCAGTGACCGTCCAACAATCCGTCTAGTCCCTCGGGGTGATGGTCCACAAGCCGCTTTGGGCGTCCAGCGGCGCGTTGGTTCCGATGGTCTGCTCCGGGATGCCCATCTCCACATGGCCGTCCACCATCAGATAATTGGACCTGCCCTTGTGGGGAAGACCACTTGCCGCGTCGGCACGTGTTTTCGCACCGGTCAGGCTCAGTTGCTCCGCTGCCGTGTCCATCGTCACGCCATCCACCGAGCCGTAGGATGCCGGAGGGCCGGGTCTTTCCGCCAGCAGCAGGGTTCCTGCCGGATTGCGGATCATTCCGCTTCGCACGGAGGCCTGCCTGCGCACAGGCTGTGCCTGGACCAGGCCGTCCGTGCGGCTGTATTCCCCCAGTTCCCAAAGCATCATGGTGTTGGAGTCCGGGTTGTAACCGTCCCCGAAATCCCACACCACGCCCACGCCGCTGCGGCTTCTCGATGTGGGGGGCCATGGCGCGAATCTCGGGTGAAAAACATAACGTGGCATCGCGTAGGTGCGCGGACGCGGGACGGCTGCCTGCGCTTCGCTCATGGCCAGCAATTCCGGACAGGCAAGATGCCGGTGGCTGAGGAAGCTGGCCGGTTCTGACGACCACTTTTGTTCAGCAGAAAGATTGCCGCCGAGGTGCCAGTCCAGCCAGTCATCCCAGGACATCTCACGGCCGAATTTCACCCGCCATCCAGCCGGCGGGAGGGATCCGCCTGATTCCACATCATACATGGAGAACGCCGTCCCCAAATACTTGAGGTTGTTCGTGCAGGTTGTGGTGCGGGAGCGCGACTTCGACCAGGCCATGATCGGTATGAGCAGTGAGACGAGCAATCCCACGACCACCAGGACGACCAGCAGTTCCACAAGGGTGAATGCGCACAGATGAACAGCGAGCGCATGTCTGCGTGCCAGTTTCATGGATGAAACCGCCATCTTGCCCTGGTTCAATGCTTGCCGAGGTATTTCACCACGGCTTCAGTTCGGGAACTCACATGAAGCTTGTCATAGATGTTCCGCAGATGGCTTCGGACCGTATCGAAACTGATGCCCAGCTTGTCAGCGATCTCCTTGTATCGAAATCCCTTGGCCAGCAGGTCGAGAATCTCGGCTTCACGGTTGGACAGCTTGCTGAAATCGCCCTCTGCCGGCTGCTGCGCGGCCGGCTTCTGCTGCTGTAATTTCTGGAAATACTCCACCACCTTTCGAGCCACCTTCGGGGACATGGGGGAGGCGCCGTTTCTCACCGCCTGGATGTCCTCCAATAACTTCGCCGGGGGGGTGCGTTTGAGCAGATATCCGCTCGCGCCGGCCGTGAGTGACTGGAAGATTTCATCCGGCTCGCCATACATGGTCAGCATGAGCACCTGCGTGGCGGGCAGTGCCTGTTTGATCTTCCGTGTGCAGTCGATCCCCGACATCCCCGGCAGGTTGATGTCCATGATCACGACATCCGGCTTGATGCCGGGAAGCTTGATGACGGCATCCTCGGCTGAGGCATGCAGGCTGACGCACTCCATGTCGTCCGCGCCCCCGATCAGGGCAGCCAGATCCCCGCGCACACCATCGTCATCTTCTACTATGGAAACACGGGTGGACATGTGGTGGCGAAGGATAGCCGCCAGCGACGCAAAGCTCAAAAACTTTCTCCGTTGCAAACCGCCATTCACGCGGGCCAGCCGGCGGGACGGATGGCTGCAATCACGGCGGCCGCCGGGTCGAAGCAGCGGGCAGCCACCTCCTGAATTTCCTCCAGGGTGACCGCCTCGAACCGTGCGTCATCGGCAGCGGAGCGGTTGAAGCCGAGGCCGTAAAGTTCATCCAGCGCACTTTGCATGGCCAGCGCGCCGAGCTCCTGGCGGGCGATTTTCTTCTGACCAATGAGCTTTGCCTTGGAGCGGTGCAGCTCCTCATCGGTCAACCCCCTGGCCCGCAGGCTTGCCGCCTCGGCCAGCAATTCCCTTTCCACCATTTCCAGCTTGGCCGGATCCGTGCCCACGTAAAACGCAAAGTATCCGGGTTGCAGGCCCGGGAAGTTCTGCGCCCCCACATAGTAGGCCAGACCGAGTTCATCACGTATGCGCATGAACAGGCGCGATCCCAGGTCGCTGCAGGCCTCGGAGATGAGTTCCAGAGCAAACCGGTCCTCACTCATCAGGGTCGCCCCTGGAAATCCGACCACCAACACGGCCTGCTTCTTGTCCCGGTGCTCCACAGCCCTGCCGCCATTCATCTGCCTTTCCAGAAACACCGGCGGGAAAGCCACATTCGCCCTGCCCTGCCAGTCGCCAAACGCGTTCTCCAACGCCTTTTGCACCCGCTCCGGATCGATGTCGCCAAACACGGATAAAACACAATTCCCCGGCACGGACAGCCTCTGGTGAAAGGCTCGGACGTCCGTGGCCTTGAGTGATCTCACCGATTCCTCCAGACCAAGCACGTCCAGACCGTAGGACTGCCTCCCATACATGCTCCGCCTCATCAGACGCATGCAGCTTGGCAGCAACTGGTCGCGTTGCGCCTGCAGTCCGGCCAGCTGCACGTCCAGCTCACGCGCAATCGCATGTTCGGGGAACACGGGATGAAGAATCAGGTCGGAGAGCAGGTCGAGCCCGAGTGCGAATTCATCCCGCATCACCTCCACGTTGACACCAAAGCTGTTGTTGCCCGAGTAGGTGTCCACGCTGCCGCCCACGGACTCGATCTCGAACGCGATGGTTTCCGCATCACGCTTCAGCGTTCCTTTCAAAAGCGTCCGCGTCATGATCTGGCTGATGCCGTTGCTGGCCTCGGTCTCAGCGAGAACCCCCCCCTGGAACACCGCGCGGAATTCCACGAACGGCAGCCTGTGATCCTCCTTCAACAGGACGCGCAGCCCGTTGGCCAGCTCAATTCGTCGGATCGGCCGGGACTCCTCGCACACTTCGACGACCTGATGCGAAGTGCTGCGCACCCCTTCGGGGAGAAGCGCGTAGAGCGTGCCGTTTGCATGCGTGAAATACTGCCCTGCGACCCGCTGCACATCGCCGGGTGTCACACGGCGCACAGCCTCCAGATACCGCTCGGAAAAGTTCAAATCATGGGCCGTCAGCCAGTTGCCGCCGAGATCCTGAGCCTGTCCCTGCATGGTCTTGCGCGTGGCCAGGGTCGCGGCAAGGAACTGTTTGACAGCCTTTTGAAGCTCCTCCGCTGAGGCGGCGTGAGCCTGCATGCGCTCGATCTCCGCCAGCAAGGCGTTCCGCGCCTCATCGAACTTGCCGGGTTCCACCACGGCGCTGACACCCGCGATGCCGGAATTTCCCGGGCTGTAGGTCCATGCATCCGCATGCACGACCAGCCCCTTTCGCTCGCGCACTTCGCGATACAGGCGCGAACTGCGTCCGTTGCCGAGAAGCGTGGAAAGAACATCCAGCGCGGGCATGTCCGGGTGATGCAATGAAGGCACATGCCAGGCGTAATGCAGATGCACAAGTTCAACGGCATCCTGCTCGATGACCTCCCGGGCTCCCGACTGGGGCTGCTCGGCAGGCAACACCACCGGCGCAAGCGCACAGGCCTTCGATTCCGCGAATGCCCGGCGTATCTGCTCCACCACCGTTGCACCATTCACGTCGCCGACGATCACGAAGAAGATGTTGTTCGGGACGTAACGCTGACGGTAGTAATCCCGGATGTCGCCGGCCTCCAGCCGGTTGAAAATGTCGGGAATGCCAATGATTGGATACCGATACGGGCTCTGCCGGTAGGCCGTTTCAAAGAGGCGCTTGCTGGACCGGCGGCTCGGATCGTCCTGTCCCATGTCCATTTCCCGGCGGATCACATCCAGTTCCTTCGCCAGTTCCCCGGCGGGAAGCGTGGCGTTCTGCATGATGTCACAGAGGATGTCGATGGCCACGGTGGCACCGGTGTTGGGGGCGTTGATGTAATACACCGTCCTGTCAAAGGAGGTGTAGGCGTTCATGTAGCCGCCCGCAGCCTGCACTTCCTGATCAATGCGCCCCGCCCCCCGGGTTGCCGTGCCCTTGAAAAGCATGTGTTCCAGCACATGCGACAACCCTGCTCCGAGCCATCGATCCTCATGAATGCTGCCGGTGCGGCACCACGCCTGCGCGCTTACGACCGGCGCGCTGTGGTCTTCACGCACAATGATTTCCAGCCCGTTGGGGAGCGTGGTCAAAGTCACACCGGGGGGAATGGATGGAATGTCAGCCATGAACTTGCGAAAGGGAAGAGATGTTCAAACGCAACCGGGGTCAGGCGCAGGCGGGATCGCCTCCCGCCCTGCTCTGGGCGTTTGATGGCAGGAACGGCCTGCGAAATGCCTCGTGAAAATCAAAGCCCGGCTCGAACTGCTCGCGGGTGTCGTGCTCGGTGATGCTGAAATAATTCGCCTCCACCAGGTTGAACAGCACATTGCCAAAATCCGGGCAGCCGCGGATGCCCCAGTCCTCGAACACCGTGATGACCATCGGTCCATACATCTTCAGGGCGTAGTCCCTGATGCCCTCCAGCAACTCCGGCACGGTCACATGCCGCTCCTCGGCTTGTGCGGAACGGCCCTGCTGGCGCGGGGCGCCCTTGCGGTCGCGGGCCAGACTCTGCCGGGTGAATTCCAGGGCATCCTTGAGGAACACATACGCAGCACGCTGATAGCGCGGATCACGCTCCACCAGTTGCTCAATGGCTTCCTCAAAGGTCAATGTTTGCATGGTTTCAACGGGTTTGCACCGGCAACGGCTGGGTGTGGGATGCGCTGCGGACGGCCTTTACCACCAGTCCGGTCAGCATCAAAAACAACGCCATCAGCAACACCCACTGCTGTTGTCGGGTCAGGAACACGGCGGCAAGCTAACCCAGACATCATGCCACTGCAATGTTCACGAGCCGCCCCGGCACGACAATCACCTTCTTCACGGACTTGCCTTCCATAAACGGCTTGATCCCGTCGCATTGCATCGCGGCGGTTTCAATCTCATCCTTGGTCGCACTGGCGGATACCACCACGCGGTCGCGCACCTTGCCATTCACCTGCACGGCGATTTCCACGGTATCCTCGACAAGAAGCGAGGGATCGAATGCCGGCCATGCTCCGTAGCTCAACGAGGGCGGCACCTGTCCAAAGGCGCGATGCAACCGCTCCCACAATTCCTCCGCCACATGCGGGGCGAAGGGCGCGAGCAACTGAAGGAACGTCCGCATGACGCTCAATGGCCGGGTTTGCCAGCCATTGGCCTCGTTCACGAAAACCATCATGGCGGAGATGGCGGTGTTGAAGCGCATGCCTTCCAGGTCTTCGGTCACCTTTTTGATGCAGGCATGCAACACCTTGAGCTGCTCCTTCGTGGCTTGCACATCCGTGATGGACGCATCGACAACAATCAAATCAAGCAGTTCGCCGCGCTTGTCCGGTTCAGAGGTCGTCAGGGCCTGCTCAAAGGCTGTCTCGGACTTCTCATCCACGAACAACCGCCACACGCGGCCAAGGAAGCGATACACGCCCTCGACGCCTTTCGTGCTCCAGGGCTTGGTCATCTCCAGCGGCCCCATGAACATTTCATACAGGCGGAACGCATCGGCACCGAATTCCTTGAGGATGTCGTCCGGGTTCACCACATTGCCGCGCGACTTGGACATCTTCTGACCATCTTCGCCGAGGATGAGTCCCTGATTGACCAGCTTGAAGAACGGCTCAGGAGTGGAAACCAGCCCTAGATCGAACAGCACCTTGTGCCAGAAACGCGCGTAGAGCAGATGCAACACAGCGTGCTCAGTGCCGCCGACATACAAGTCCACACCTGGTGTAGCAGCGGACGTGAGTCCGCTCTGACTTGTGGAAGCAAGCGAACTGACGTTCGCTGCTACAGAGCTGGATCCCATCCAATACGACTCAGCATCCTTCCCACAAAAACCAGCGCCATTCCGCGCGTCCAGATAGCGCAGGTAATACCAGCAACTGCCCGCCCACTGCGGCATGGTGTTCACCTCGCGCCGTGCGCCGTCCGGCAGATTCACCCAGTCCTGGGCGCGCGCCAGCGGCGGTTCGCCGGTCTTGGTGGGCTTGTAATCGTCCAGCTTGGGCGGCAGCAAGGGCAGCGCCGACTCCGGCAACGCCTCGTGATACTCGTTCCCCTGCCCGTCCTTCTTCCAGATGATGGGAAACGGCTCACCCCAGTAACGCTGACGGCTGAAAAGCCAGTCGCGCAGCTTGTAATTGATGGTCTTCTTGCCGATGCCCTTTTCCTCAAGCCATGTGGTGATTTTCGCCTTGGCTTCAGAGGTGGGAAGCAAATCGATTAGTGGTGAATTGAATGCAATGCCTTCGCCTGTGTATGGCAAGCCTTCAGTCCAAGACCCAATGACTTCTGTGCCCTCTTTGTTTGAAACAGTTCGTATGATTTTCCGCGGTTCGCCAGATTTCCAATCACGTATCTGGAGACTAGTCAAACCGGGTTCAGCGACGACGTGCCGAATCGGAAGTTTAAATTTAACGGCAAACTCCCAATCTCGCTCGTCATGTGCTGGAACCGCCATGATCGCGCCCGTGCCGTAACTGGCCAGCACGTAGTCCGCAATCCAGATGGGGATGCGCTCGCCGTTCACCGGGTTGATGGCGTAGGCACCCGTGAAGACACCTGTCTTCTCCTTCGCCAACTCGGTGCGCTCCAAGTCGGATTTTTTGGCAACCTCCGATTTGTAGGCTTTGACTGCATCGGCTTGGTCAGGAGTAGTGATTTGATCCACCAACTTGTGTTCCGGTGCCAGCACCATGTAGGTCGCGCAAAACAAGGTGTCAGGACGGGTTGTGAACACTTCAATACATAGATGAAAATGGCTTGCCAGACGGAATCGCACCTCCGCCCCCTCGCTGCGCCCAATCCAGTTCCGTTGCATCTCCTTGAGCGAGTCGCTCCAATCGATGCCATTCAGGTCGTTCAGCAGCTTTTCAGCGTAGGCAGTGATGCGGAGCATCCATTGGCGCATCGGCTTGCGCGTGACCGGGAAACCTCCCACCTCGCTCTTGCCATCCACGACTTCCTCGTTCGCCAGCACGGTGCCAAGTTCTTCGCACCACCAGACAAGCGCTTCGCTCACGTAAGCCAGGCGCTTGCTGTTTCGGTAAGCCCTGCGTTGCGCTTCCAAATGCTCAGGCGGAAGCATGGCGGAATGAATCAGATCATCAGGTATGGGTAGTGTCTCAATCGGCTCCGCTTTGTTCGTCTCCGGATTGAACCAGGAGTTGTAGAGCTTCAGGAAAATCCATTGCGTCCACTTGAAATACTCCGGGTCGGTCGTGTCCACCTCGCGCGACCAGTCGTAACTGAACCCCAGCCGTTGAATCTGCCCTTTGAACGTGGCGATGTTCTGTTCCGTGGTCTTGCGCGGGTGCTGTCCGGTCTTGACCGCGTATTGCTCCGCCGGAAGACCGAAGGCGTCCCAGCCCATCGGGTGCAGCACATGCCGTCCTTGAGCCCGACGATATCGCGCGAGGATGTCCGTGGCGGTGTAGCCCTCTGGATGACCGACATGCAGCCCCGCACCACTGGGATACGGGAACATGTCGAGAATGTAGAACTTGGGCGGCAGTTCGGAGGCGGATGGTGCCTTGGCACCCAGGCCGTGACGCAGACCGAACGGGTGCGTGGCCGGGATGGTCTCGCCCGGATTGAAGGCATGAAACGTCTGCTCGGATTCCCAGTGCGCCTGCCACTTGGGCTCGATCAAATCAAATGGATACTGCTTGCGACCGCTCGACATAGGGGCGGGATATTGGTGAACGCCCGCAAGCCGGGCAATGGCGAAGTTGCCGCCCCATGCACTGCTCTGGAAGTCAGACCGCAGCTACTTCAACTCCTGCACGGTGATGTCACGATACCACACTTCATCTCCATGGTCCTGAAGCATGATCCGGCCCCTCGCATTGGTGTTGAAGCCTTCTGTTTTGGCGAACTTGCTGAGGGCCAGCTCCCGCTTCCAGTCCTCGCTGGTGGTATCGTATTGGAGCACCTTGTAACCGTTGAGCCAGTGCTGGAACTGGGTGCCACGGGCGACGATGCGGGTATGATTCCAATGGCCGGGCGGGTTGAGCACCTTCATCTCGTTCGGCTGAAAGAAGTCATAGAGCCCCCCCGTCTTCCGGCGTCCTTCGCGTTTCTGGCCATCAGGATGTTTGTCATCGTCCAGCACCTGATACTCGGGGCCGAGCATCTGCTTGCCGTAGCTGGCAACCCGATACTTGATGCCGCTGTTGCCGCCCTCGGATATCTTCCACTCGATATCCAGGATGAAATCCCCGTATTCCTTCTTGGAGAAAATGTCCCCGCCTTTGTCCGCGCGGTGAATGGTGCCATCCACCATCTTCCATCCCTCTCCCACCGCACCACCTGATGCAGACTGCCATGCGCTCAGATCTTTCCCGTCAAACAACACGTCCGCATGGCGGCGGCTCAAATCCTGAATGCGGATGTTGCGCCAACGGACTTCCATGACGTCCTCACGCTTTCCGACGCCATGCACCTGAAGGGCAATGAATCCGCCATCGGTCAGGTCGTCCTGCAAATCAGCGGCCGGCTTGCCGTTGAGGAAGGTCTTGATCGAGCTGCCAATGGCCTCCACCCGCACGTGATTCCAACCCTCCGGCTTGAACGCCTTTCTGCCCCGCTCGCTGAATGCCATGCCTCTGGCCCCCTTCTCACCATCGTCCGGATACAACCAGCCGCGCCGGCCCTCGTCATAAATGCCAGCCGACCACATGCGACCGCGCTTCACGTCGGGATCAATCTCGACCTGATAACCATGCACACGTCCGGCGGCGACCTTGATGGTCTTTTCCTTCCACTGGAACTGATACGGAACATCGAAGCAATGACTGCGAATCTGGACGCCGGAATTCATGCGCGGGTCCACTTTGAACTCATATTCGAGAATGAAGTCCGCGTATTCCCGGTCCGTGCACATGAAGCTGTTCGGGGTGTTCGGAACGGTCGTGCCCACCACGCAACCATCTTCCACGCGGTATTTGGCGGCCCCGCCCTTTTGATTCCAGCCCTTGAAAGATTTTCCATCGAAAAGGTTCACCCATGTGTCCGCTGCATGGGCTGTGGCAACGCAGCAGGCGGCGATGACGGCAAGTCCAGTTGTTGTTTTCATGTGATGCGGCAGAATGCTCCGCGGCCGGGGCGTTGTCCACGGGAACTTGAAGCCCTCAGCAAACCCTGGAAAGCAACCCCAGCTGCTTCTCCCACAGACGCGCCTCCTCGGGATCGGGCGAGAATGGATCCAGCAGATTGAGTGAATTCACCCCCTCGGCGTCGATCACCTCCCAGTCCACGAAATACCGGCAGGTCTGAGGCTTGAGCAGCTTCATCAGGCGCACACGCGCATGTGCCCGCGTGTTTGATGGTGGCGTGTGCGTGGCCTGCTGCACCTCTTCATCATCCAGCCTCCATTCCTCCGGCGTGGCCGACAGTGGCATGCAGAGGCTGCGCGCGGGATCCACGTG
>CAYQCZ010000043.1:0-14408 GCA_964415955.1 uncultured Verrucomicrobiota bacterium
ACACTTCCATATTTGCATGGGAGGCCCGCGGTCACGGTCAGTCCGAGGGGCGACGCGGTCATGCCGCCAGCTTCATGGAGTATGTGCGTGACCTCGATGCGTTTTTCCACCATCTGCAACAACAGCATGATCTGGCACCCGGTAGCACCGTCGTGGTGGCACACAGTGTCGGCGCGGTGATCGCAGCCACGTGGGTTCATGATTTCGCTCCGCGCATTGCCGGCCTCGTGCTCGCCACCCCTGCGCTGGAGGTGAACCTGATTGTTCCCGGCGCGTTGACCGGCATCCGATTGCTCCAAAAGCTTCACGCCGACGCCACGATCAAAAGCTACGTTCGAGGCTCCTGGCTCACGCGTGATCCCGCTGCGGCGGCCGCCTACGATGCGGACACATCCATTTCAAAGGACATTTCGGCGAAGATTCTCGTGGACCTCTTTGACACGGGCAGACGGGTGATCAGTGACGCCGCGGTGATGGATCGGCCTTTGCTGCTGTTTTCCGCCGGAGCCGACAAGGTGGTGAAGCGCGCCGCGATTGATGCGCTCTATGACGAGTATGGAAGCGATCAGAAGGTCCACATCACCCTCAAGGACGCAAGGCACGCAATCTTTCACGATCTCTGCCGGGACGAAGTCTGCATGTTGATCAGGCGCTTTGCGGAACGCTGCCTCAACAACCCCACGCCACCTCAACTGAAGGGTGATTTGAGCCATCCGGTGACGAATACCGAGTTCGCTGGCTTGAAGAGGCCGCTCCCTTCGCCTTCATTCAAAAACCTCTGCTACATCATCCAACGCGCCAGCATGGGATCGCTCGGCAAACTGAGCCAGGGCATCCGGACGGGACACGACACCGGTTTCGATTCGGGCGAATCGCTTGATTATGTCTATGAAAACAAACCGCGTGGCCGGTGGGGGATCGGCCAGATCATCGATTACTTCTACCTGAACGCCATTGGCTGGAAGGGCATCCGCCAGCGCCGCACATGCATGAGCCAGGCACTGGAGACGGCGACGAAGCTTGTTCGGGAATCCAACATGCCTCGTCAGATCATGGACGTAGCGGGCGGTGCCGGGCGATATCTGCTGGACGCACTGATTGATCCGTCTGTTGGCGAAGGGTTTGATGTGCTGTGCCGCGACTGGAGCGAGTCCGCCCTGGCAAAAGGCCGTGAGACAGCGGCTTCGATGGGCCTGACCCAGCGCATCACACATGTGCGGGGGGATGCATTCGACGAGGCATCGCTCGCCGGTGTCGAACCCAAGCCCAGCATCGCCATCGTCTCCGGACTCTATGAACTGTTTCCGGAGAACGACAAACTTCAGCGTTCACTCAGTGGCATTTATCAGGCATTGAACCCGGGCGGGTGGATCATCTACACCGGCCAGCCATGGCATCCGCAGGTGGAGATGATTGCGCGGACACTGACCAATCGCGACGGTCACTACTGGATCATGCGTCGTCGGCCACAAGGTGAGATGGACGCGCTAGTTGAATCAGCGGGATTCAGGAAGCAGCGGCAATGGATCGATGATTTCGGCATCTTCACTGTAAGTCTGGCACGCAAATCTGCATGAACGGCGAGCCACGCGAGCCGGACCTGTGGTGGCCTGCCCTGCTGCGGCTGGCGTTCGCAGGCATCACATTCATCGTGGTGTATGGCGGTTGCAACCAGCTCACGGCCCTGCGCGAGCCCGTGCCCACCCTGATGTTGCCCTGGGAGTCTCAGATTCCTTTCGTGAAGGAGTTCATCATCCCGTATTGGTCGCTGGATCTCTTTTTCTGCGGGGCGTTCTTTGTTTGCCCCACGCGGGCGCAGCTCAACCTGCTCACCAGGCGGCTTGTCGTGGTTGTTCTTGCAAGTGGCTTCTGTTTTCTGTTGTTCCCACTGAAGCTGGGATTTGACCGTCCGGAGCCGGAAGGCTGGACCGCTTTTTTGTTCAAGGCGCTCTACTTCAACGACCTTCCCTACAATCTCGCGCCCTCCCTTCATATAAGCCTGCGTTCATTGATCTGGGTCTTTTACGGAGCCCGGTTGTCCGGGTGGACACGCCGTGTCGTCAAGGTCTGGTTCATGTTGATCGGCGTCTCCACGCTGCTGGTGTGGCAGCATCACTTGCTCGATGTTGCCAGCGGCTTTGTGATGGGTTGGGCAGTTGGAGTGCTGGTGCCTGATCCGCACCAACCCGGCACCCGCAATCCTTCGCCAACGCTTGTCACACGATACGCAATGCTTGCATTGATCTGCGCCGCACTTTGCTTTGTCTCGATTTACCTGATCTGGCCGGCGGTGGCCTGTGCCATCGTCGCGCTGGCGTATGGAACGGGTAATTCGCGGATCTTGGGAAAGGAAAATGGCACCCTTTCACCCGCAGCCGAGTGGTGTTTGCTGCCGGTGCTGGTTGCGACCCGTTTGGTGCAGTCCAGGTGGCTGACTCGCAAGCCCGGCTGGCATGAAATCGGTGAAGGCGTTCTGTTTGGACGAAAACTCACCGAAGCCGAGGCCAGTTTTCTGGCCCATGAAGGGGATCTGGCGGTTCTTGATTTAACAGCGGAATCCAATGCTCCCCCCTCCTTCCGCGAACGCGCCAGCTACCATAACCTGCCGCTGCTCGATTTGGTGCCGCTGAAGCCGGAGCACATCCAGACTGCCATCGCAATCATACAACAGGAACGCGCCGCCGGACGCCGTGTGTATGTTCACTGTCAACTGGGACTTCAACGATCGGCCGTCATAGCAGCCCACTGGCTTGTTGCCGCAGGGGAGGAAAAGACATTGGACGCAGCCATCAACCGGGTGCAGACAACCGAGCCGATGGTTGTAATAAATAATCACACCAAGCCTGCCTGAATTGCCAGACATCATCGCCCCGTGAACCCCAGTTCCACCTCAATCGGAAGATGATCGCTGCCGACGTCCGGGCCCACCCGCCTTGCGTGGACATGCAGCTCCGCCGAGATCAGACAGTGATCCAGTGGAATGCGCCCGATCGGCAGAAAGGCCGGCCAGGACGCGTTCATACCACGTCCCTGGGCACTGTTGCGCAGGTCTGCATCCCTCAGCAGTTTTCTGAAGAACGGGCTCCAAGGCGTGGCGTTCAAATCACCCAGCACAACAACTGGCAGAGTGGACCTGCCGGCCTCCGAGGCGATGGCCTCCAACTGGTTGTTGCGCAGTCGCGCATACTCGCGCGAACCGGGAGGCACAGGATGCGTGCCAATCAGCTTCACGGGCTGTCCATGCACCAGCAGTGTGGTCGTGATGGATGGCACGTCCGCATCACCAAGATAAACCACCTGCGCGTTGGTGCTCGGAATCCGTGACATCAAGGTGATGCCAAAGTTGTCCGAACGCGGGTCAGAAGCCACAAGAGTAAACAGGTTGGTAAGTGACTCCAGCGCGCGCATCCAATTCACGTCCACCTCCATCAACAAGACAACATCCGCATCGGCCTGGCGCAGGTAGTCCATCACCCTCGACTTCTGCGCATTGCCGGTATGCACGTTCAAAGCCAGCAGCTTCACTGTGCCAGCCGGTGCCGGTTTCGCTGCGCTGGCGGGCCACAGCACTGAGAGCACAAGGATGAGGTTGATGACCGCGCAGGCCGCCGAGAAGGCAGCCCATTTCCAGGTGCGCTTGAAGAGCCAGACCAGTGCGCACCCACTGCTCACGGCAGCCTGATGCACCGGGAAGTGCGAAGTGAGTTCAAACATCCACCAGAGCTTGCCCAGGAAACCAGCCAAGGTGGCCAGTCCCGAAAGCAATGAGATCACCTCAACGAATCCAATGAAGGAAAATCGGTCCGTAGAGGCAACAGTGACGGTTTTCAATGCGTTCGAGAATCGGCCCGTCCACGGCAAACTGCAAAGGCCGGTTACTGCGTCTGACCCTTGGTGACCTGGAGGAAGACCTCTTCCAGGCCCAGTTCATCTTCCCAGAGGCCGGTCAGGCGCACGCCGCCGGCCACCAGTGTCTCGGCCACAAACCCGCCATCGGCATCCGGCTGCGCACAGGTCACTTTCACCTGTCCATCCAGGGCCTCCACCGCAGCCACCTCCGGCCGCGCCTTCAGCAACTCCACGGCCCTGGCGGCATCCCCGCCCACCGTCACCCAGAGGATGCGCCCCGCGCTCATCTGGTCGCGCACGCCCTGAACGGGGCCGCTGTAGATGAGCCTGCCGGTCTCAATGATGGCGACACGGTTGCAGAGGTTTTGAAGCTCGCTGAGGATGTGCGAGGAGATGATGATGGTTTTGCCCAGACGCTGGAGTTCCTCAAGGATGGCCATCATTTCAATGCGCGCCCGTGGGTCCAGTCCGCTGGCGGGCTCATCGAGCAGCAGCAATTTCGGGTCGTGAATGAGCACACGCGCCAGACCAAGCCGCTGTTGCATGCCGCGGCTGAGCGCGCCGATGAGCGCACCCTTCTTCTCGCTCAGGCCGACAAGCTCCAGCACGTCCGACACAGTCTTGTCCCGTTGATTTGCGGGGATGCGGTAGCAGGCGCCGAAGAAATCGAGATACTCGGTGACTTCCATGTCCTTATACACGCCGAAGAAATCGGGCATGTAACCGATGACATGACGGACGGAATCGGCGTCGCGCACCACGTTGTGGCCGAAGATTTCCGCATGACCGCTGGAGGGCGTGAGGAAGGTGGCGAGGATGCGCAGCAGCGTGGTCTTGCCCGCGCCGTTGGAGCCGATCAGGCCGAACAGATCACCGCGATGCACGGTGAGATCCAGCGAACCGAGCGCGTGAAGGTTTCCGTAGTTGCGGCCAAGACCGAACGTCTGGACGGCAGGTTTGTCGTTGGATGTCTCGTTGCTCATAGGTCAATTGGCCCCGGCGACCGGAACTGCGAGCCGGATCATCGTCTGGATGCTGCTGCGTTTCGGTGTGAACTGGTTCAGCGGCGGCACGAGCGACTTGCCCTCGTCCCACGCAAACACCACGGCCTGGCCGGCTTTCAGGCTGCCCGTCAAATCCAGCCCTCTCGACGATATGAAGTCACGGGTGTGATCATTGGCATCGCCCGTCTCCTCAAATCTGGAGAGAAATGAAGCAGCCACGATGCTGGGCGGGACGTTGCCGATGAAAAGCTGCTGGTTGTTGCCAAATGCCTGCCGGCGCTGGCTGGCGGCGGCACTGAACTGCATGGCGTTGTTCCGCAAAAAGTCCGTCAGGGATTGGCCGCCGGTGGAGGGCACATTTACCGTTTTCGAGCTGCCAGCCTCAATCACCCCGACATCATGCACGCGGTCGCGCGCCACGAGATGCACATGCTTCAACGGGCGCGCCAGCTTGTTGTCCACCGTGATCTTCAGCCGGTCTCCGTCTTGATTCACAGCAGCGGTCAAAGGCACCTCGCCTGATTGCATCCAGTCGCCGACGCAGAGCTGGCTGGTCCAGACCGGCACAAAGACCTCGGCTTCGAAGCCATCCCCCCGTTGGTCAATGGAGCCGCGTCCGGCATCCTGCCGGCCACCCCAGTTGCCCATGTATTCGCCGCGCCAGGCGGCATACGTGCGCCTGCCCGGGGCGGCCTCGGAGGCAAACCGATAACGGGCGTTTGACGGCGAATACACGGAACCGAAGGTTCGTCCGCGCAATTCCGCCCCGGCGCCGCGCGGAATCACATCCACGATGTGCAGCTCGTTCCATTCGGTCTCGCCCGCGCGCAGCAGAAACCCGATCCAGTAGATCAACAGCGAGAAACCAATCACGTAGGCCGGGAAGGTGATCCATGTAAGCATCTGTTTGTTCAGCTTTTTCAGGGAGTATTGATCCAGCGGTCCGATCACCATGAGATACACAAACAACAACAGCAGCAGCCAGCTCACGGGCAGCTTGCGCACCTGTTTGCTGTCCACCATCGCACCAAACACGCCGTCCACGCTTTGATACGCATGGCGCGTCACATTCATGCCCGTCAGAAATTCCGGCGCCACCCCCGTGAGACGGGCCCAGAACCATCCCTTGTTGCGCCATGAAAGGAACGGATTGCGCTCCGAGTTGATGGCAAGGAGCGTCACCCTGCCACGTCCTCTGGGCGCCTGGATGACGAGCGGCAGGTCATCCTGCGAAAGCAGAACCCTGCCATCACGCATGCGGACGGTGAGCAATGGCAGTGGTCCTTCGGCCACCTTTGCCGTCTGGTCGTAGTGCGGCAGACCGGAAAGGGACGCCGCGGTTTGTGCCTTGCTGGATTTGGACCTGCCGGACCGTGACCGTTCGGCGCGTGCAACGGCGGCAGCCTCGGCGTGCTGTTTCGCGAAATCTTCCAGGGAGGAAAACCTGTCCAGCGTGCTGACACCGGTGGGCTCGGCCGGGAGAAGGGCCTTCAACCAAGGCGCACCGTTCAAATCACCGGGCTGGTCCACATTCACGATCAGGTGGCCGCCTGCCAGCATCCATGAAACGATCGCGGCCTGTTGTTGCGGCCCGAGGGAAAGTGCGCGCTCGGAATGCAGGTAAAGGGCGTCCAGACCTTCCAATGCGATGGGGTTGTCGGGGAAGTAATCCGTCTGCAACCGCGCCACCTCCGGGCTGAGTTCAACCCGGCCCTCCCCACGGTCCGGCATCTTGGGCAGGCCGGCAAAGGTGCGCGGCAGCGCACCGACCAGGGTCGCGCGCCAGGAGAGATCCCTGCGGGGCCGGATGCCCATGCGTTCGGCACGCACGCGCCCCTTCTCATCCAGCAGGCGGACATTCCATGCGCCGCTGCTGCCTGCGGCACCAAACACGGTCGTCACAAACCGTTTGCGCGTGCTGGTGGGCAGTTCCAAAAACACACGACGGGACTGGCCCGAGCCAAACTGGTCGGCAGCGATTTCCACCACACCGTTGAAGGAGGGACCATCATTGTGAATCTCGCAGGCCACGGGAAACCAGTTGGCTTCGCGCACCAGGCCGTCGTAGCCGAAAAACACATCGAACTGGAGCGCGGCCCGCGCGGAGGGAGGCACAACCAGCAGCAACAACACGGGCAGGAGCATCCGCAAGCCAGGGCGTGGCGCGAAACAGGTCGTGAAAAGGCCTCGTTGCAGCATCGGGAACGGCTGTGTTGCACCACCCATACAACCGCCCGTCAACTCAGGCAACCGCAAACAGTGCAATGTGCTGGGCACAGGCATCAAAGGGCGGGACAACCCGCGCTGCGGCCGTCACGCCTGACAAAACGGCCTGCAAGACTTCCGGGGTTCAGATCACCGCTGAAGGCGGGCTTCACTCTGGATGCATCTGCCCTGGCGGATTATGCGGAACTTCTCCGCTCCGCCAGTGCCGTCGTCCGCCAAATCGGAGTTGGAAACCGCCTGGCCAGCGCCTACATTCCGCCCATGCCCCTGACCCGACGTCAGTTCATGAGCCGAGGCGGCGCAGCAGCCGCCACCGCCATCGCTGTGCCGCACATTGTCCGCCCTGCGGACCAGCCCCCGCGGCCCAACCAGAAGCCCAGGCACATCATCATGCTGGTGAGTGATGGCATGAGCGCAGGCACGCTGACGGCGGGAGATCACCTCTCCCAGCTCCTGCGCAACCGCGGCACAGCATGGCTCGGACTTTACAGCAACCCTGCCGCGCATTTCGGCTACATGAACATGCGCTCGCTCGATTCGCTGGTGACGGATTCATCCGCCGCCTCGTCAAGCTGGGGCAGCGGTTCTCGCATCGCCAATGGCGCGGTCAACACCCTGCCGGACGGACGCGAATTGAAGCCGCTTTACAGCCTGTTCAAGGAGGCAGGATGGAAACGGGCACTGGTGACCACCACGGAAATCACCCATGCCACACCGGCGGGCTTTGCGGCAAATGACGGCAGTCGTGGCAACGCGGAGGCCATCGCCGAACAATACCTTGAGCGGCATGTCGATGTTCTGCTGGGCGGTGGGAGGAAGTTCTACGATCCGCGCAGGCGGAAGGACAAAAAGGACCTCTGGGAGGCGCACCGGAAGGCGGGCTATTTCGTGGCGCTGGACAAGGCCTCCTTCGAGAAGGCGCCTCTGGACAAGCCATGGCTGGGCACGTTTTCCGAGAGCCACCTGCCATTCACCGTGGATCAGCGCCAAAGCGGGAATCTCCAGCAAACCGTGCCGACGCTGGCGGAGTTGACGCGGGCCGCACTCAAGAAGCTGGAGCGCGAGGATCATTTCATCATGCAGGTGGAGGGCGGTCGCGTGGACCACGGCGCGCATGCCAGCGACGCCGCGGCGGCGTTGTTCGACCAGGTTGCCTTCGACGATGCCATCGAGGTGTGCCTTGAATTCCAGAAGCGCCACCCGGACACGCTGATCGTGATCAGCACGGACCACGGGAACGGCAACCTGGGCCTGAATGGCATGGGCAAGAACTACGTTGCCAGCTCGCCGATGTTCGCGAATTTGAAGGAGTTCAAGGGTTCGTTCGATGCGATCTTCGACGCGACGGGCAAGACGCCCGATCCGAGGACCGTCCAACAGGTGCTGTTGCAGTTCACAGGCTATCAGGCGCCGGAGGTGAAATGCGCGATGCTTGTCGAGGTCATGCAGAAAACGGGCCGTGTGATGTTTGAATCCATGAACACTCCGACCGCACAACTGGGCCAGTTGCTGGCCAATCATACCGGCATCGGCTGGACCAGCGGCGCGCACACCGCGGACTACGTGCCCGTCACCGCAGTCGGACCGGGCAGCGAGAAGTTTCACGGCTTCATCCAGAACACCGATGTGTTCGATCATTTCCTGAAGTTTGCGGGCATTGACTTCAGGAATCCATCGATGCCGTTGATGTCCGCCACCGCCCCGGACGTGGAGCCAACAGCCGGTCCGGACCGGCACTGGATGACGGAGGAAGCGGCGGTGTGAACGGCGAATCCGGCATGATCTGGATGACGGGGTGGGTGTTCTCCATCGGGGGCGGATTGCTGGGACTGCTCTTCGCGGCCTTCTGCATCTGGATGCTGGTCGATGCCGTGCGGAGGGGGGAAATGCTGTGGGTGCTGTTCATCCTCTTGTTTCCATTTCTCAACGCGCCGCTTTACTTCCTGCTGGTGTATCGCGGTGCGGGAGACGCCATCTCCGGCGGCTTTCAACTGCCGGGGTCGCACGACCGCAGACGCATCAAGCAACTGCAGGACCAGATCCATCATCTGGACAAGGCCCATCACCATCTGGAACTGGGGGACATCTACTTCCAGCAGGGCAAATTCAAGAAGGCGGAAGCCTGCTACAAGGCATCGTTGGAGCGCGATGCGGAGGACATCGATGCGCGGGCGCACTACGGCCAGTGCCTGCTGCGGCTGGATCGCCCCGAGGAAGCCCTGCCCTATCTCGAGACTGTGAGGGCGGAGGATGCGCGCCACGACTACGGTTACTCCTTGATGGCCCTGGCGGAATGCCATGCCCGGCTGGGCCAGCGGGACAAATCACTCGCCGCATGGCAGGAGGTGTTGCAATCTCATTCCTACGCCCGCGCAAGGGTCCAGTTCGCGAAGCTGCTGATGGAGATGGGACGCAAGGACGAAGCCGCAGCAACGCTCCGTGAAGTGGTGGCGGACGACGCCCACGCGCCCGCGTTTCAACGCCGACGCGAACGGCCGTGGGTTCGCAAGGCCAGACAACTGCTCAAACAATGCTGATGTTCACCATGAAACACACCACCCTCCGCCGCGTCACCGCGTGCCTCTTGCTCCTGACTTTGACCGGTGTCCATCCATGCATCGCGCAGGATGTGGATGACACGCCCGGCATCGGGAAATACTTCGTCGCTGTCAACGGCAACGACGAATGGTCCGGCTCCCTGCCCGAACCCAGGGCGGGAACCATGGATGGTCCCTTTGCCACGATCGACCGCGCCCTGAAGGAGCATCGCAAGGGCACCATCCGCAGCACCATCTTCGTGCGGGGCGGCACGTATCATCTGGCCGAACCCATCTCCCTGCTGCCGTCAGACTCCGGACTGAAAATCCTGGCCTACAAATCCGAACAGCCCATCCTGAGCGGGGGCAAGGCCATCTCCGGCTGGAAGCGCAGCCAGAATCCCAACATCTGGACGACCACCATTCCGGAGGCCCGCGGCGGCCGCTGGCCCATGCGCCTGCTGCGTGTCGGCAACGAACTGCAAACACTTGCCCGCAACCCCAACGCCGACACCAACCGCATCAGCACCGGTGCATGGTCCTTCACCGTGGCACCACAGAAGACCGCGGGGGCGTTCGGCGCGTTCGTCAGCAAAATCCACAACAAGGGCGACTGGATCGAGTGGACAATCAACGTCACCACGCCCGGCGATCACAGGCTCTGGCTGCTTTACTCCGCCGTCGGCAACCGGGCACTGGGCATCGCGGACCTTTCAGACCGCATGCAGGTACAGGTGAACGGCGGCCCGCCCATCCTGCTGAAGAACCTTCCAGATGGACTCGCCCCGCGCTGGGCGAGCGTCGCCACGGTGCCTCTGAACCAGGGCAGCCAGATCATCCGCTGGACCAACGTGGAAGGCGGTTACATCAACCTCGACGCCCTGCTCTTCTCCGGCGACCCGGCGTGGGATCCGAACAACCGCGCCACACGCCCTGCACGCCCGGTGGTCACCGTGCAGGCCGAGGCTTTCGTGAATTCCATGTGCAAGGAAATGGTGACGCCCCAGGGGGCTTCACCGGCCTTTCGCGACCGTTTCCAGTTCGACCTGAAGGACTTCAAGCAATACCGCTCGCCCCAGACCGAGGTGCACATCTTTCCCGGCAACGGCCCCGCCAACGAAATCCTCGCCCTGACGCGTGTGGACATCGCCTCCCGCACCGCCTACGTCGATGCGCGCGTGAATGCGGAGATGGAAATCAAGCCCGGCAGCCGATACTTCGTCGCCAATGCGCTTGAAGACCTGGATGCCCCCGGTGAATGGTATCTGGACCCATCCGGAGGCAACCTCTACCTCTGGCCAGCAGCCGCCAATTTCGAACGGCTGGGCGTGGTGGCGGCCGCGCTGGACCACCTGATCGAGTTCAAGGGTGACGCGGCCAGAAACGAATGGGTGGATGAAGTCCAGATCAAGGGCTTTCAATTCAGCGACACCCTGTATTCCCGAGTGCTGCCAGGAGTGGCCACGCCTTCCGATGCCGCGATCTGGATTTCCGGTGCAAGACGATGTGTGATCGAGCGCAATCAATTCGTGAACCTGGGAGGGCACGCGGTCCGTGTGGAGGGCGCAAGCACGGCCAACGAGATCGTGGGAAACCGGATGACGGATCTCGGCCAGGGCGGCGTGCTGTTGACGGGTGACACGACGACGCAGCCTCGCGACACGTTGATTGCAGGCAACTGGATGCAGCGGCTGGGGCTGGTCCATGCGCATGTCGGCGCGGTCGTCTGCCGCGGCGCCACGGGAACGAAGGTCCAGCACAACCGCATCGAACGCGTGCCCCGCTTTGCCATCGCGTTTCACAGCTACGACGCGAGGATTTCATCCCACAACAACATTGCCGAATACAACGACATCCAGTTTGCCTGCGCGGCCACCAGCGGCTCGGGGGCCATCGAGGTCACCGGACGGCACAAGCAGGACACGCGCAATGTCATTCAATTCAACCGCATTCTGGACACGCTCGGACTCGGGGCCGCGGAGGATGGTTCATTGAAATCCCCGCACCTCGCGGCGGGGGTCTATCTGGACGAATTTGCCAGCGGCGTGACGGTGCGCGGCAACATTCTCGCCCGCGCGCCGCTGGGTGGTGTGGTGATCAACGGCGGGGGGAACAACTCCATCGAGAACAACATCTTTGTGGACGGGCTTGCGCAGCAGGTTCTGTTCACAGTCGCAGACACCACGTGCGAGAAGAACCGCCTGGTGAAGAACATCTTCTCCTACAGCAGTCCAAACGGGGCGCTTTACAAGCACATCGGCCAGTGGCGACCGCAGGTGCTGGCCGAAGCGGACGGCAACATCTTCTGGCACGCGCAGGGCGCGACCTATTTCACGGCGGCCCCCACCACGCCCCTGGGGGATCTGGGCCGGTGGAAGGCAACGGGCATCGAAATCAACTCCGTGGTGGCGACGCCTGGATTCATCGATCCGACGCGCGACAACTACCAGCTCCAGCCGGCATCCGCCGCCCTGGCGAGAGGATTCCAGCCCGTTCCGGTGGAGAACATCGGCCTGGCTGGATTTGCCCGCTCGTGGAAATAGCACGTTGCTTCAGCCTGCGGAACGTGCCTTGGTGAAGACGGCGTTGTGCGGAACGGCATCGTAGGATTTGGAGGCCTCGAACTGTGCCTGACCACCCTTGGTCAGATGGCAGTGATCCAGCCGGTAGCCGCACCCCTCCATGATGGCGAGAACCTCCTGCCGGCGGCCTGTGTTGATTTCCACCTGGAGCGAACGCGGCCCTCTGTCCGAGGCCAGCAGCCGTTTCATCCCCTCCAATATCTGGATCTCGTTGCCATCCACATCGACCTTGATCATGTCAGGCGCGGGCAAAGAACCAGCATCCATGAGGTCGTCCAGCGAGAGGGCATAGACAAGCTCACTGAGTTTCGGCCTGAACTCGCGGTCACCGGGCAGCATGCTGTGCCCGAGCTGGGACATGGACGTGCCGCTCTCGGTGGAGTTGTAGTTCATGTGCGACGTGCCGGAGGCATTTCCCAGCGGGATTGAAACCGGATGAACAACCCCCTCCAGGTCGTTGAGGGAGATGTTTTCAACCAGCGTGGCAAAGTTGATCTTGTGAGGCTCGAAGGCATACACACGGACGTTCGAAGCGCAACGGGCGGCGTAGAGGGAATAAAGGCCGACGTTTGCACCGATGTCGAACATCACCGTCCCGTCACGAGCATGGTTGCGAATCCACGCCAGGGTCCCCTGCTCCTTGGTGAAAAATGTGGTGTAGCGGAAGATGTCATTGCGCGACCTGGGTCTGAAACGATACTGACGCACCCCGTCGCTCACCTTCACAGTCAAGGCGAACAACCGGGCCAGTCCGCCAAGCAGCTTGAGCAGCTTTTTCCAGAAGTATGTGTCGGCGTTGCCAATGACGGAGACAGTCATCAGGGGATGTCCTCGATGTTGATGGTGAGAGTCTTGCGGAGCGCGCTTTCAGGGCCGGTCATGGGCTGGACTGAATGCCACGAGTTGTAGGTCTTGACGAACAAAACACATTGATTCGGAACGAAGGGAAAGGTCTTCACCACCTCGACATCCCCGAAATCCATGTATTTGTTGAAGTGATTGTAAACCCGGGTGCGGTCCCTGGGCATGACGACACTGGTGCCACCGCCCCAGGCGGCCTCGTTCCACTCATTGTCCTGAATCATGGAAACAACCAGTGTGATCAGCTTGCTGGGGGCATCCGTGTGCGGCTTGATGCTGCCATCGGCGGCCGGCATGGAGGAGAATTCAAAACGGCTGCGGATCACCTGGGTGTTGAAGATGCGGCGGATGGGATCGCGCCTGCGATAGCCCAGACTCTTCACATACACAAAATCCTCGATGCGCAGATCAATGTGATGGTCCTTCAAGAAAGCCGCCATTTGCTGAACAAACGCCTTGCTCTTCACCAGTTCAAAAAACTCCCGCCACGCGGCGTGCTGCTTGAAGAACCGGTAGTAATTATCAGGGTTGTTGAGCTCGGAGAGGGAGTATTTGACACCGATGTTTTTCGTGGCGCGAAAAAGATCCCTGGCCGGATAGGTCGCAACCAGCTCCCGGTATAGATCCGGGCTCAGAAAATCCGGGATGTAGCAAATCGGATACGGCTCGTAGTCGAACCGGGCGTTTTGCAGATTGAAAGCAATCATTCTCAGTGTGTCGGCGGGTCATCCGGCACTGAAACCGCCTGGCCCGGATCAGAAAAGCCCGCCTGCATGGATGCGACAATGCGGGGGCTGCCAAGTCGAAATCCAGAAAAAACAGCAACGCCCTCGCACCCCTGCATGGGCAGCCCCAGTGTGGTGGAATTGAGGCAAAAGCCACCCACTGAACAAACGAAAAACCCCGGCCCACTCGTGGTGGACCGGGGTTGAAAGGGATCCATCCCGGCTATTCGAGCCCTTCGGTTTCCAAGAAGCCGTTCAACTGGCGCAGGCGCGTCGGATGCCGCATCTTGCGCAGGGCCTTGGCTTCGATCTGGCGGATGCGCTCGCGGGTGACCTTGAACTGCTTGCCAACCTCCTCAAGCGTGCGGCTGTAGCCATCCGCCAGACCAAAGCGCAGCTCCAGCACCTTGCGCTCGCGCTCGGTGAGGCTGCCCAGCACATCGGCCAGCTTGTCCTTCAGCAGACTGTAGCTGGTCATGTCCGATGGGTTCTGGGCCGACTTGTCCTCGATGAAGTCGCCAAAATTCGTGTCCTCGCTGTCACCCACGGGGCTTTGCAGGGAGATGGGCTGCTGGGCCATCTTCATGATGGCGCGAACGCGCTCGACAGGGAGCTGCATTTCGT
>CAYQCZ010000044.1:0-14368 GCA_964415955.1 uncultured Verrucomicrobiota bacterium
ATTTCCCCCGGCGGACACACTGGCCACCGTGGATGAATGCGAACTGCGCCGATGCAAAGCCGGTTTCCGTGCGCCATACATGCTTTCAGCGGCGACGATGGTTGCATCGGGGCAGTTGAAGCTCGACCAGCTCCATGGCATGACGACTGGGCAGGCCCGCGCCGCCCTCATGGAAATCGATGGCGTGGGACGCAAGATTGCGGACTGCGTCCTGTTGTTTGCCTATGGGCGTCAGGATGCCTTTCCTGTGGATGTGTGGGTGGAAAAGGCGCTCCGTCACTTCTACTTTCCCAAGCGGCGGGTGAAACCCGAACGGCTGAGACGCTTCAGTGAGACACACTTTGGTCCTTACGGAGGCTACGCGCAGCAGTTTCTCTTCCATTATGCCAGAACCATGGCCCTGCCGAGAAACGGACGGCCATCCCAAGCCATTGCCATTTCATGAAACAACGCACGGTTCATGTCCTGTTCAGCCCGTTGGAATACGCCTCGTTGCCCGCGCGCGATCTTTCGCGAACCACGTGCGTGGTCTTCGACGTGCTCCGGGCGACCAGCAGCATGGTGACGGCGCTGCATCACGGTGCGGCGGGAATTATTCCAGTGGCGGAGATTTCCGACGCGCTGGATTTGCACAATCAGCGACCGGAGCTTTTGCTTGCGGGTGAGCGTCATGGCCTGCGCATCACGCGGGAGATCACCGGCCATGTGGACTTCGATCTGGGCAACTCGCCCCGTGAATTCACGCCTGACAAAGTGAAAGGCAGAACCATTGTGACCACCACCACCAACGGGACGCGCGCACTTCGTGCCTGTTCGCATGCAGGAGTTGTTCTTCTGGGTGCGTTGCTGAACCTTGGCGCATTGACTGCTGCCGTGGCCGAAAGTCCCCACGGGGAGGTCCTTCTCATATGCGCGGGAACGGGCGATGACACGGCCTATGAGGATACGCTCGCAGCCGGTGCGCTTTGCGACCGTCTTCAACGCCAGGGCGGCCATGGACTGACAGATTCGGCGATGATGGCCTTGAGGGTCTTTCAGCAGGAGCGGGCGGACCTGGAGGCAGGCATCGCCCGCGGCAGCAATGGACGCCGGTTGCTGGCCCTGGCCGCCCTGGCCGCTGACGTCGCGGTGTGTGCCCGGGTCGATGCCATGCCCATCCATGCGCGCATGGAGGCGGGCATCGTGCAAGTCACGTCGCGCTCGACTCGCTGAATCTGCCCATTACCATGAAGCCATCCATGAAACGAACGATCCGTCTGACTGCACTGCTGGCCATCGCCCTGCAAACCCTCCATGGCGCCGATGATTACCCTCCTGGGCCGGATTCGAAGAAGCAGCCCGGCGTTCCCGAGGGCGAGGTGCTGAAGTTCACATTCGACCGCAGCAAAATCTTTCCAGGAACGACGCGCGAATACTGGGTTTATGTCCCGAAGCAGTATGATCCGGCAAAACCTGCCTGCGTTTACGTGAACCAGGATTCCGTGCAGTGGAATGCACCGGTGGTGTTCGACAACCTGATTCACAAGAAGGAGATCCCGGTGTTGATCGGTGTGTTCGTCACACATGGCAAGGTGATGCCCGAGGATGCGGACAAGGCGCTGACACGGTTCAACCGCAGCTACGAATACGACGGGTTGGGTGACAACTACGCGCGGTTCATTCTTCAGGAACTCCTTCCGGATGTGGAGACACGGAAGGCCGGTGATGGTCGGCCCATCCGCCTCAGCACGAGCGGCAATGACCGGGCCATTGGGGGATCCAGCAGCGGCGCGATCTGTGCATGGACCGCCGCCTGGGAACGTCCCGATGCCTTCACGCGGGTGTTCAGCGCCATCGGCACCTACGTGGGGCTTCGCGGCGGGGACCGCTACCCGATTTTGATCCGCAAGTTCGAGCCCAGGCCCCTGCGTGTCTTTCTTCAGGACGGTTCCAACGACAACAACATCTATGGCGGCGACTGGTGGATCATGAACCAGGCCATGCAGCGTTCGTTCGCATTCGCGGGTTACGAGCACCAGTTTGTCTGGGGCGATGGCGCCCACAACGGCAAGCACGGCACGGCGGTGTTTCCGGATGCCATGCGTTACCTGTGGCGGGACTGGCCCAAGCCCGTGGGGCGCGGCCAGGGTTCACCGCAGTTGAAGGAGATTTTGATTCCCGGCGAAGACTGGCAGGTGGCTGCGGACGGTTTTGCAGGCACTGAAGGTCCGGCGGTCAATCAACACGGCGAGGTGTTCCTCAACGTCCGGCCTGCGGGGTCGGTGGTCCGGCTGGCGCCCGGCGGCAAACCCGTCGAATTTGTGAGGGACTCCAGGAAGGGCGATGGACAGCGGTTCGGGCCGGATGGGCGGTTGTATGCGGTGGCGGGTGGCGAGAGCAAAATCATGGCCTACGATGACAAGGGGCATGGCACGGTCGTCGCCGAGGGATTTCGCGCCAACGACCTCGTGGTGGCACACAACGGGAACATCTACGCCACGGAATCGAGCTGGGACAGGATCAGCCCCAGCAAGGTCTGGTTGGTCAAGCCTGACGGCAGCAAGAAGGTCGTGGATACAGGGTTGATCTTTGCCAACGGCATCTGCATGTCGCCGGACCAGACGTTGCTCTATGTGTCCGACATGAAGACGCGCTGGGTTTACAGCTATCAGATCAGGGCCGACGGTTCACTGGTGCACAAGCAGCCGTATTTCTGGCTGCATGAGCCGGACAACCGCCAGGACAGCGGTGCCGACGGCATGCGGACGGATCGTGACGGCCGGCTTTATGTCACCACGGCCATGGGCATCCAGGTGTGCGACCAGGCGGGAAGGGTGAACTGCATCATACCCACGCCCAACGGACGGGTGTCGAATCTCGATTTCGGCGGACCGAACCATGACGTGCTTTATGCCACCTGTGGTCCGGTGGTGTATCAAAGGAAGGTGAAAGTGCAGGGCGCTCATCACTGGGCCGCCCCCATCAAACCCAAGCCACCCCGGCTGTGAATCATCGGTCCGGGCGATGGTTCAGCATGGCGTCGATGGCCGTGGCCGCCGCCACAAATCCAAACGTGCCCGTCACAAAACTGGCCGTCCCATAACCACTGCTGCAATCAAGACGCAGCTCGCAGCCGGTTTCCTTCGTGCCGCAGACGGTGCCATCGGATTGAGGGAACATGGGCCGCTCAGGCGAGAAAACGGCGGGCACGCCGAAGATGCTGCCGTCCCTCGGGAAACCGTGCTCCTTCCTCAGTGTTTCTCGCACCTTCTGAAGGAGACGATCATGCGTGGTCATGGCCAGATCAGCCATTTTCACCTGGGTGGGGTCGCGTCTTCCGCCCGCCCCGCCACTGGCCACCACGGGCATGCCCTTCCTCACGCACATGGCAATGAGCAGGCATTTGGCGGCCACCTGGTCGATGGCATCGATGACGCAGTCAAATGGTTCATCGAGCAACGATGCGGCATTGGCTGAAGTGAAGAACTCCTCTTTCACGATGACGGTGCATGCGGGATGAATGGCCCTGGCGCGGTCGGCCATGGCGGCTGCCTTGCTCCTTCCGATGGTGCCATCCAGTGCATGGAGCTGGCGGTTGACATTCGTCACACAGATGTCATCGAGGTCGATCAACGTGAGCCTGCCGACGCCTGAACGCGCCAGGGCCTCCACAGCCCACGTGCCCACACCACCGATGCCCACCACGCACGCGTGACTGGAGCGGATGCGTTCCATGGCATCGCGACCATAAAGCCGTGCGATGCCACCGAAACGCATTTCGTAGTCCGTCATGCGCAGGATTATTCCCGCGAGCCGTCCGGCAGGCAACGTCGCGCATCGGCGGAAAAGCTGGCCAATGCAGTTTCTCTTGGACATTTTCCGACTGCCGCAAGTCGCATTGAACTCTCCAGTCACACCGAAGAAATGTTCAACGACAACGGACATGGTCCGTTTCGTTCCGCTGATTTGCATGATCGTGATGGTCTTGTCGGTGGTGGCACGGGTGCGGCTGGCGGACATGCCGCTGGAACGTGACGAGGGCGAATATGCGTATGCCGGCCAGTTGATCCTGCAAGGGGTGCCGCCCTACAGCGCGGCCTACAACATGAAGCTGCCCGGGGCGTATCTGGCCTACGCCGCCATCATGGGGCTGGCGGGCGAAACACCCGCTGGAATCCGTCACGGGCTGGCTGCTGTCAATCTGCTCACCTGCCTGCTGATTTTTCTCACAGCGCGGAAGCTGTTCGACGTGATCCGGGCATGGGTGGCGGCAGCGGCGTATGCGGTGCTTTCCGTGAGTCCGGCGTTTCTGGGATTGTGGGGGCATGCGACCCATTTTGTTTCATTTTGGGCATGCGCCGGTCTGCTGGGGCTGGTGCATGCGCGTGAGTCCGGGCGGTTGGGATTGTGGTTTGTCTCCGGTGCCGGGTTTGGTGCCGCCTTTGTCACGAAGCAGCACGGCTTGTTCTTCATCGCCATGGCCCCCGCGCTGCTCGTGGTGGATTGGTTGGGGCATCGCAGCAGCGCCAGCCGGAAAGCGATGATGCGTGCACTGATGGTGCATCTCCTGGGGGCGGCGTTGCCGTTTGGGCTGGTGGTGGCATGGGTGGGATGGGCGGGATCTTTCCATTCATTCTGGTTTTGGGTTTTCACGTATGCCCGTCAATACACCTCCCAGGTTGGACTGGTTGAAGGCATGGGGACGTTGGCAGGCACTGCCGCGGCTGTATTGCCGTCGGTTTTTCTTCTGGTTCTGCTGTCCATGGCGGGCGGATGGCGAGCCGCTGGCAGCAAGGATGCGGATGCGAGAAGGACACTTCTGATGGTGTTCCTGGCGGTCTCGTTCCCGACCGTTTTGCCGGGGTTCTACTTCAGGCCGCATTACTTCATCACGCTGATGCCCGTGCTGGCCTTGCTTGCCGCGGTGGGTGCCGGTTGGTTGCTGCAATCCTGTCCATGGAAACTGGGGTTGTTGTGCATCAGCCTGCTGCAGCCGTTCCTGGTGGATTCCGACAAGCTTTTCACCGCGTCCGGCCGGCAGTTGGTGGGAAGGGAGTTCGCCGGGAATCCGTTCGTGGAGTCCGGGGAGGTTGCGCGATTCATCCGCGAAAACAGCGACCCGCAGGACACGGTTGCCGTGATTGGATCGGAGCCGCAGATCTATTTTCTTTCCCGAAGACGTTCGGCCACGGGCCACATCTACATGTATGGGCTCATGGAATCCCATCCTTACGCGTTGAAGATGCAGAAAGAACTGGCGGCGGAGGTGGAGCGCGCGCAGCCCAGATTTCTGGTGTTGTCCGAGACGGATCTTTCGTGGCTTCGCCGTCCGGACTCTGAGACGTGGATTTTTGGGTGGGTCTCAGACCATGTGGCCGGGCACTACCAGCTTGTGGGCATGGGCGAATACGATGAGCGAAGGGAGCATGTCACCATGAAATGGGCCAGGCACGGCGATGTGGTGGACCCCGGACGTCCGCACATTCTGCTGGTGTTTGAGCGGAAGCTCGAGGGCGGCTGAAGGCGGGGGTTGTGACCGTGCCGTGTGGTTTCCGATCAGCCAATCCTCGGCAGGCTGGCGGCGGCAACGGCCTGGCCGTGCCGTTTGTCCATCTCATCCGGCACATGGAACTGCACATGTTCATCCAGTTCCGGAAACTCCGCCTTCAGAACCTCCCTCGCGCCCTTCAAGATGACATCCCCGCCAGGGCCGCTGGTGACGCGGCCAAGCACCAGGACGTGGGAGAAATCATAAAAATCCGCGTAATGGGCGATGCCGTAACCAAGATAGGTGCCGATGGTCTGGTAAATCTTCAGGGCCCGCGGATCACCTTCGTTCATCAGTGCCTGGACATGTTTCAACCTCTCGGGAAGCGGCATGCCGTCTGCCGTCTCGATGCCGGCCACGTCCATGAGACGCCCCACGGCCTGCTGTGAAAAATACTGCGCCCCCACGCCGTAATCGCCCGACCATTCGTCCCTGGGTGCCTTGGGGTTGTAATCCACCGGCGCAAAGGCCAGTTCGTTGAGCCAGGTGGTGATGTTCCCCTCGGGGGTGACATAACCAGCGGCCTGGCTGGTGCCCATGGCGATGCCCAGAACGCCATTGACACCGAGGCTCATGGATCCTGCCAGCGCGGTCACCTCACCGTCATTGGCCACATCGAGCGGCACGCCACCCATCTGCTGCTGAACTTCCAGAAAAATGTCCTTCACACGATGATTGAAAACATCCTGGGGCACGCCACGAAAGAGCGAGGCAACCTTCACACGGTTGTTCACATAGACACCGGCGGCGCTCCCACCAATGGCATCGACCCTGGGCAGGTGGCCTGCGGCGCGTCGGAGCGACTCAAGGATGCCTTCCAGATGATAATCCGGGTCTGGCTGGTGGTAGGGATCCCATACGGTTTCCTCGCTGAACACCACCTTGCCATCCTTGATCGCCGCCACCTTCCTGTCGCTGCCGCCGAGGTCGAATCCGATGCGGCATCCGTCCAGGTGCCGGCCCAGGGGTTGTGTGCGCGCCTGTTCCGGGGGCAATGACCGCAGGTCCGTGGCGAGCACTCGAATCGGTGAATCATACACCCTGCGTCCGATCAGATCGGAGTCGAACTGTCCCGTCGGTGCATGATCGAAGTGTTCTCGCAGTTTCCGGGCGATGGCTTCGGGCCCGGCGAAATGAACGGTTCTGCCGCCTCTGGACCAGAGCAGGAATTTCACCAGGCGCTCGATGTAGCGATAGTTGCCGGAAGCAGACTCTTGATCGGAAGGGAGCAGGGCGGCACTGTAATGAAAGACCGAACCATCGGCCTGCTCGAGGGCGATGGCCACGGGTTCGGGACGGTCGGCATTGGCCACCTGCTCGCAATAGGCATGGTTGGCGAGAATGGCCGGACGAAACCATGGGTCCAGCACGGGGGTGATTTGTGGGGCAACCAGCTGCAAACCATCGTTCACATTCATTCTTTTGATGATTCGTGAATCCCGGACGGGGTCAATGGCGGATTATGGCGGCATTTGATTGATCAAATTTGCGCGAACAATGACAATCTGGTATCATCATCCGACAATGCGTGGTGAGCGGAGGCTCCTCGAGGAGCGTAGCCTCTGCCAGCCGGTTTGACGGCTTTGGCACCTGCCACAATCCATAATCATCCAACCCAACGGAAAGCCCGCCCATGAAAGCAAGGAATCCCCGCAAAACAGGAAAAAACACACCGTCCCGGAATCAAACCCCCCGGATCACCCTCGACCGCAAGTTCGCTGGCGCACAGGCAGTGTTCATTGCCGGTGATTTCAACGACTGGCACCCGGGATCGGTGGACATGATTGACATGGGAGACGGACGCTGGGTCAAGGAGCTGGTGCTGGCACCAGGACGGTATGAGTATATGTTTGTCGTGGACGGGCAGTGGATTCCCGACCCTCAGGCCGCAGAGTCCGCGCCCAATCCCTTTGGAGGCGTCAACTCCGTGCTGAACGTCTCTGCGCCCTGAGCACCGGCATATTCCTCTTCCTTGAATGACCGCCGTTTCAGGGACGTCCATTTCGCGTTCTTATCCGATGTGCTGGCATGTTGTTGCCAGGCACCATAATATCCCGAGCCGACATGAAAAATATCGCTTCCACGGACTGGCACAGCCTGCCCACCGGTGAAATCAGTCAGATGCTTGGGGTTGATCCCGACAAGGGATTGAGCTCCGCGCAGGTCCGTGAACGACTTGCCGAGCATGGCCCGAACGAATTGACCGCACGGCGTGGGATAAGTCCATGGATGCGGTTCCTCATGCAATTCAACCAGGCGCTGGTTTACATCCTCGTGATGGCCTCCGTGGTCACCGTGGTCCTGGGCGAGTATGTGGATGCAGCGGTCATTTTCGGCGTTGTGCTGGTCAATGCCATCATCGGATACATCCAGGAATCCAAGGCGGAGAAAGCCATCGATGCATTGTCCAAGATGGTGCTCACGGAGGCGACCGTGCTGCGAAATGGACGCAAGGATCGTGTGCCATCCCGTGAACTGGTCCCGGGTGACGTCGTGTTCCTGCAGTCCGGGGACAAGGTTCCGGCCGATCTGCGCCTGCTTCAGGTGCGAAACCTTCAAATCGACGAGTCTTCCCTGACCGGTGAATCCGTGCCGGTGTCCAAGCATGCCAACGCCGTCACCAAGGACACCTTGCTGGCGGACCGGAAGAACATCGCCTATGCCGCCACGTTGGTGACCGGCGGACAGGGGTGGGGATTGGTCTGGGCCACGGGAGATGCCACCGAGACGGGGCGCATCGCACGGCTGATCCATGGCGCGGCCGAGCTTTCGACACCCTTGACCCGCAAGATCGCCGAGTTCAGCCGCCTGTTGCTCTGGATCATTCTGGCTTTGGCGGCGGCGACATTTGCGGTCGGCGTTTCGCGCGGGGAAAACCCCGCTGAAGTGTTCATGGCTGCCATTGCCCTGGCAGTGGGGGCCATCCCGGAAGGGCTTCCGGCCGCTGTCACCATCACGCTGGCCATCGGCGTTTCCCGCATGGCCCGCCGCCGGGCGATCATCCGCAAACTTCCGGCGGTGGAGACTCTGGGCAGCACCACGGTCATCTGCTCCGACAAGACCGGCACGCTCACGGAAAACCAGATGACGGTGCAGAAGATCTGGGCGGGAGGGCTTGAGTTCACGGTGACAGGCGGCGGCTACCAGCCGGAGGGGGAGATCTTCGAAAGCGACAGCCGCAAACCCATGGATCCCGGCAATCTTTCGCTCTCAGAATGTCTCAAGGCGGGACTCCTCTGCAACGATTCCCAGGTGCTTGAGGAGGACGGTCGCTGGAAAATACAGGGGGACCCCACCGAGGCGGCGTTGCTTGTGTCCGCACGGAAAGGGGGTCTGAAAGGGGATGAGCTCAACGGGGCGCACCCCCGGCTGGATTCCATCCCGTTTGAGTCCGAACACCAGTTCATGGCCACGCTGCACCATCATCAGGACGGCGGCAGGGTCATCTACAAGAAGGGTTCGGCGGAGCGCCTGATGGAACGCTGTTCGGACATGCTCATGGCGGATGGCAGCACCAAGCCCCTGGATGCCGATGCCGTTCGCAGTGCAGCCGAATCCATGGCCGCCCGTGGACTGCGGGTGCTGGCTTTCGCACGGCGTCTTTCCGATGGGGACCACAAGGATCTGGACCACCATCATGTGAAGCAGGGACTGACATTTGTCGGGCTGCAGGGAATGATCGATCCGCCGCGCAAGGAGGCCATCGAGTCCATACGCAAGTGCCAGGTGGCAGGCATTCAGGTGAAGATGATCACCGGGGATCACGCGCTCACGGCGCGAGCGATTGCCGGCCAGCTTGGGCTGAAAGCTCCAGGCGGGGAGGAGCCATCGGTGCTGACCGGGCGTGATCTCGAGCAGGTGGATCAGGCGGCATTGCCAGACCAGGCCGAAAAAACCACCGTGTTCGCCCGTGTGGCTCCCGAGCAGAAGCTCAAGCTCGTCCAGGCGCTCCAGTCACGGGGCCACATTGTCGCCATGACCGGCGACGGGGTGAACGATGCGCCCGCACTCAAGCAGGCAGACATCGGTGTCGCCATGGGCATCACCGGAACGGATGTGGCCAAGGGTGCGGCGGACATGCTGCTGACCGATGACAATTTTGCCTCCATCGAGGCCGCCGTGGAGGAGGGGCGCTCCGTGTTCGACAATCTGACCAAGTTCATCGTCTGGACGCTGCCCACAAACATCGGCGAAGGTTTCATCATTCTCATGTCCATCATGGTAGGCACGGCACTGCCCGCCTTGCCGGTGCAGTTGTTGTGGGTCAACATGACCACGGCCGTCTTTCTGGGCCTCATGCTCGTGTTTGAGCCGCGCGAAGCCGATCTGATGGAGCGTCCGCCACGCGACCCCAGGCAGCCGATCATGACGCTTCCCCTCTACATGCGCACCGCCTTCGTATCGTTGATCATGCTGTGCGGTTCGTTCGGGTTGTTTCTCTATGAGAAGCGTGTGCTGGAAAGCGACATCGCGGTGGCGCGCACGGTGGCGGTGAATGTCGTTGTCCTGGTGGAGGTCGCCTATCTGCTCAACTGCCGCTCACTGCTGCATTCCATGTTCCACGTCGGCCCCTTCACCAATCTCTGGATTTATGGGGGCATTGCCATGATGCTCCTCGCCCAGTGGTGTTTCACCTACACCTCCTTCATGCACAAATTTTTCCATACCGCGTCCATACCGCTGGAGTCCTGGTGGCGCATACTTGGTGTCGCCGCCGTTGCATGGGTGGCGGTGGAGATTGAGAAGTGGTTCCGGCGCAGGGCCGGTGAAGGGTGCCCCTCGGTCCATCCAGCAGCCAGACCAACGACATGATCAACGCAGCATTGTTCGACACCAAGCCTTACGACCGCGACTATTTCAATCGTGCCCCGGGACACGATCGCATCCGCTGGCATTTTCATGAGTTCCGCCTCGGTGCAGACACGGTGGCCGCATCGGCAGGCATGGAGGCCGTGTGTGTGTTTGTGAACGACAAGATTGATCGCGCCTGTCTCGCCGAGCTGGCCCGGCAGGGTGTGCGGCATGTCGCGCTGCGATGTGCCGGCTTCAACAATGTCGATCTTGCCGCCGCCAAGGAGCTGGGCATCACCGTGACCCGTGTGCCGGCGTATTCGCCGCATGCCGTGGCGGAACACACCGTGGGGTTGCTGTTGACGCTCAACCGGCGGATTCACAGGGCCTACAACCGCGTCCGGGAACACAATTTCTCCCTCAACGGCCTGGTGGGGTTTGATCTTCACGGCAGGACCGTCGGAATCGTTGGCACCGGCAAAATCGGGCGCATAGCGGCCCAAATCTTCAATGGTTTCGGATGCCATGTGCTGGCGTTTGATCCGTTTCCAGATGCGGACTGGGCGGCGTCCACCGGTGTGAAATACGTGACGATGGATGCCTTGCTGGGCGCGGCGGATGTGGTCTCACTGCACCTGCCGCTGACGCCGGACAGCCTGCACCTGATTTCCAAGGACACCGTGGCGCGAATGAAACCAGGCGCTTTTCTGTTGAACACCAGCCGGGGCAAGCTGATTGATACAACCGCGGTCATAGAGGCCCTGAAGTCGGGCAGGCTCGGCGGTGTTGCCCTGGATGTGTATGAGGAGGAGGAGGGCGTGTTTTTCGAGGACCACTCGGAACGGGTGTTGCAGGACGACGAACTGAACCTGCTGCTCACATTTCCAAACGTGCTGATCACCGCGCACCAGGCGTTTCTGACCCGCGAGGCATTGTCCGAAATCGCGCGCGTGACCACCGGCAACATTCTCAGTCTGGAGAGTGGAAGTCCGTTCCTTCAAGGCACGCAGCTTTAGCGCGCCCCAGGCTTCGGGCTGGCGGAAGAATCTGCACCCCCTGCGGAGCGGTCGCCGGCTCTCTTCCCGAGTGTCGCGGGAAGAAAACACATCAGCGTTGCCGCGGCGCAGCACCAGCCAAACCAGTCGCCATGCCGGTTGTAGAAGGTGGCTGCCGTCTTCGCATCAGCGGATGGAAGCGGCACCTTCACGATTTTGAATCCCGCGCCATAGATGTCGTCTCCCGGGCCAAATCCAGCATCATACATGCGTCCCCGTGGGTCGATCCAGCAGGTCAGGCCGTTGTTGGTGCAGCGAATCAACGCGCGGCGGTTCTCCACGGCCCTGAAGACGGACATGGCGGCATGCTGCCACTGCGCCGCGCCTTCGCCGAACCAGCCGTCATTGGTCAGGTTCAGCAGCAAATCCGTATCGGGCCCCGCAAACCCACGTGCCAGAGGGCCAAAGACATCCTCAAAACAGATCATGGGTGCGATCGTGAGGTCGTGATCCTCAAGCCGGAACAACACCGGCCCGGGCCCCGGCTTGTAGCCCTCGCCCGCAGGTGTCAGCAGGCTCAAGAACGGCAGCCAGCGGGACAGGGGGACATATTCGCCGAATATCACCAGATGTTGCTTGTCGTATTTTCCGGCAAGCTCCCCCTTGGGATTGACCAGAAACGCGCTGTTGAAGAAGTCGGCTTTCGATGGATCACCGGCTTTTGCCACCGCGTCAGCACCGCCGAAAACGATCCACACCCCATGCTTGCGTGCCATGCCCGTGATGGATTCGATCAAGGCATCATCATAACGCACATAACCCGGCGTGGCGGCCTCCGGCCATGCCAGCACATGGGGCCGGAGCGATAGCGCCGTCTCCGACAGCGTCAGAACCTTTTCAAAAGCCACTTTGTTTGCGTCTGCATCCCATTTCACCGTCTGCGGGATGCTGGGCTGGATCAAGGCAAACGAGATTTCCTTCCTGGCCGTGACTGGCTTCAAAAGGCTTCCAAGGCCGAAGGCAAGGATCATGGCCATCGTCAGCCCCGGCAGGGTGAGGTCGGCCAGGGCCATCCATGGCCGTCCGGCCGTCCGCCATGCACTCAGGGCGGTTTCCGCCAGCGCCAGTGAAAACCATGCGACGACAAAGGACACCCCCATGGCGCCTGTGAACGAAGCCACCTGGATGAGCGGCAGCATGCGAAACTGGGAGTGGGCAAGCATCAACCACGGGAAACCGGTCAGGAGCCGGCTCACGGCCAGTTCCAGAGCCACCCAGGCGGCAGCGAGCAGTGCAAGATCAGCAGCCCGCCGGAACCATGGTTGCGGTGGCATCCCGCGATGCCTTCCCAGCCGCAACGCGCACAGACCAAACCAGGCGCCGGTGTAAATCGACAGATAGGAGCCCAGTGCCAGCCATCCAATGGTTGGCATGACAGGGTAGGGGATGTTGTTGAGCCAGCTCAGGGCGGTGAGGTGGAAGGCAAGTCCGCCAAGAAACCCCACGACACAGGCCTGGCGCACGGGCAGGTCGCGGGCACAGAGCATCCAGAGACCGGGAACCAGCCAGGCAAACACGGCTGCACCGGCATTTGGAAATGCCAGCGAAAGCATCCAGCCTCCAACAATGGCCGCTGCATGGCGCTTCACCTGGCTGAGCCGCGGAAAGTTCATTCCAATGGAGCCGAGGGGCCGTTCATGGCCGGATGCACAGGACCGGTCCTGTCACGCCTCACGGCGTTGCGCATGGCGGGGAACACCGCGAGTGTTGGCAGTGAGCCGGTCAGCGCGGCGATGATGTTGCACCGCGTGAGCCATGCCACGGCGATGGCCATCCACGACTTCAATCCAAAGAAGGGCGTGAACCCGAGGAAAAAACCAATGGCAACACCTCCGGCAATCGCGTTGGGTGTATCCCGCAACGCCAGCACGCGCAGGGAGTGCGTCTTGAACCATGTTCGAATCTTCGCCGTCATGCCCCGCGTGTCATTGTTTGCACCGTTGGTTGAAGGCCACGCAGTCTTCATAGCGCACTCCGGTGCCGCCAAAGATGTCCAACGCGCTGCCAATGGTGAGATGAATCCGTCCCTTGCCGGCCTCCTGCACAGCCTCCAGATCCATCATCGAACGGGCCCCGCCCGCATACGTGGTTGGAATCGGGCTCCATGCGGCAAGCTGGCCCACCAGTTCCATGTCGATGCCACGACACAGCCCCTCCACATCGACAGCGTGGATCAAAAACTCATCACAATAAGCGGACAGGCGGCCCAGGATGGTTTCCGAAACTTCCATGTCTGTGAACTTCTGCCAGCGGTCCGTCACCACAACATACCGGCCATCGCGTTTGCGGCAGCTAAGGTCCAGCACGAGCCGTTCTTTGCCGGTCAACCGCACCAGTTCCCTCACGCGGTCCTCCTCCAAGCGTCCATCCCTGAAGACCCACGAAGTCACAATGACGTGGGAAGCGCCCGCCTCGAGCCAGTCCACGGCATTGGCGGCGGTGACATCTCCCCCCAATTGCAGACCGCCGGGGTAGGCGGCCAGTGCCTCGCGGGCAGCCTGTTCATTGTTGGGGCCAAGCTGGATCACGTGACCGCCCTGCAGACCGTCACGGCGGTAGAGCGCGGCATACCATGCAGCGGGTCGTTCGGAAACGAAGTTGGTGCGGAGCCCCTGGCTGGAATCGCTCAAGGTGCCGCCGACAATCTGTTTCACCCGCCCGTCGTGGAGGTCTATGCACGGTCTGAACACAGGCGAACGCTAGCGGTCGCAGGGTTGGCAGTCCAGTTTGGCGGCGGGGAATGTCGCCGTGCCGTGGGTTCTGTCATGTTGAATGATGGACTTTCGTTGAAATCACGTCCCGCCTGAAAATTCCCACTTCGTCTGGCACGGATTATGCCTGCCTGAGCGGCATGGGCCGTCTCAAACATCTGTCCAAGGAGGAACGCATGGAGCTGCGCGTGCGCCTTGGCCAGCGGTGTGAAGGACGTGCAAGCATCCCGCCCCTCATGGCGGGGGTGCCATGGACCCAGACCTACGCCTGGGACGCGGGCAAC
>CAYQCZ010000045.1:0-14216 GCA_964415955.1 uncultured Verrucomicrobiota bacterium
CATTGAAGCAGGAGTTCAAGGATCTGCATGCCTGGGCGAAGAAACGCTTCGAACTCATCCCGGTGGAGCGCCGCATTCTCATCACCAGCCACGATGCCTTCAATTATTTCGGTCGTGCGTTTGATGTCGAGGTGGTCGGCGTCCAGGGCGTGTCCACAGTCACCGAGGCGGGGTTGGCGGACATCGCAAAGACGGTGGATTTCATCAGGGAACGCAAGGTGAAGGCCATCTTCGTGGAGAGCAGCGTGGCACCTGCGGCCATCGAACGCATCAGCAAGGATGCCGGCGTCAGGGTGGGCGGGGAGCTGTTCTCCGATGCCTGCGGAACGCCTGGCGACAAGCATACCGTCAACGGCGAAACCTACGATGTCGGCACCTACATCGGCATGATCAAACACAATGTCAACACGGTGGTGGAGGCGTTGAAATAACCCATGCGCAAGCTCATGCACCACCGACACGCACCACTTGTCCACCAACCGATCAACGCTTCATTCCCGTCTCATTTCCCCGCCATCATGAACGCAAAACGCCTTCTCCTTCACACACTGCTGGCAGGCATCGCACTTGCCTCGTCCGCTGCGCAGGCTGCGGACAAGTCGAAATATCACCTCTTCAACCCCACTCCGGTGGACCAGATGCGGGAGATGTCCACGGACAGGCCCGACAAGACGGAGTCCCCCTACACCGTGGATGCGGGGCGCTTTCAGATCGAGATGGACCTCGCGACTTACAGTTACGACAAGCACAACACAGCCCGGGACGGCACCATCGTCCGCACATGGAACGTGGCCCCGGCCAATTTCAAGGTCGGGCTGCTGAACAACGTGGACGCCCAGTTCATTGTGCAGCCCCACACCTATGTGCACACATCGGATCCTGCGGCCGGCGTGAGCCGTCAGCGGGGTTTCAACGATTTCCTCACACGCGTGAAATTCAACCTCTGGGGCAATGACGAGGGCCAGACCGCCTTCGCGCTCATGCCTTACGCCAAGTTCCCGACCAGCCAGGACCGGCTGGGCAACCGGAGTGTTGAGGGCGGCCTCATCGCCCCCTTTGCCATGGAACTGCCTGCGGGCTGGAGCATGGGCCTGATGCCTCAGATCGACATCGTCCGCAACACGGCACGAAGCGGTCATCATGCAGAGTTTGTCCACACCATCACCTTTGGTCATGACATCGTTGGAAAACTCGCCGGATACATGGAGTTCTTCAGCAGCGTCAGCACGGAACGTGGCGCACCCTGGGTGGGCACGGTGGATTTTGGCTTCACTTACGGCCTTTCGGAGAACGTCCAGCTCGACGGCGGGTTGAACATCGGCGTCACACGATCTGCGGAGGATTGGAATCCATTTGTCGGAATCACATGGAGGTTCTAGGCATGGGAGGCCGCCGCGCGGCACGTCATGAAGCAAACCCCTCCACTTGAGATTCACGATCTCACCGTCGCCTACCACAAGAAGCCGGTGTTGTGGGGCATTGATCTCGAAGTGCCCGCAGGACAGGTCATCGGGATCGTCGGGCCCAATGGGGCTGGAAAATCAACGCTCATCAAGGCGGTCATGGGCCTTGTGCCTGTCAGCAGCGGATGGGTCAAAATCTTCGGCGAACCCGCCGGCCGCAGTTTCAAACGCGTGGGATACGTGCCGCAGAGGGAGTCCGTGGACTGGGATTTCCCGGTCACGGTCATGGACGTGGTCTTGATGGGACGCTACGGGCGTCTGGGGCTTTTCCGGCGCCCCACCGATGAGGACCATGCATGCGCCCGGGAATGCCTTGAAAAGGTGAAGATGCTTCCCTTTGCCAACCGCCAGATCGCCAATCTTTCCGGCGGACAGCAGCAACGCGTGTTTCTGGCGCGCGCCCTGGCGCAGGAAAGCGACCTTTACTTCATGGATGAGCCGTTCGCGGGTGTGGATGCGGCAACGGAGGCAGCCATCGTCACCCTGCTCCGTGAACTGCGCGACCGCGGCAAGACACTGATGGTGGTGCATCACGACCTCGCAACGGCGCGCGATTACTTCGACAGCCTGCTGCTGCTCAACATGCGGGTGGTGGCGTTCGGCCCGACCAGGGAGGTGTTCAACCAGGAACTTCTGCAGAAAACCTACGGTGGCCGCCTGACAATCCTGTCCGAGGTCGCCGAAGCCGTGAAGGCCCGCAGCGAATGATGCACCACGCACGGTCATGGCCGTTTGTCCGCCGCTCGTCCGGCATGAGCCCCGGTTGTCCGGTCCTTGCCGTGCTGGTGGTTTTGCTGCTGACCGGGGTTCAGGCGTCGGCAGCCAAGATCGGTGAACTCTCGGACACCTCGCTTGCGCAGCAGGCGGCACGGTTTCTCACCTTCCAGGACCCCTCGGTGCGCTTTGCCGTGGCGGGTTCCATCCTGCTCGGCCTGTCCTGCGGACTGCTTGGCAGTTTCATCGTGGTGCGCAAGATGGCGCTGGTGGGGGATGCGCTTTCCCACGCGGTGCTGCCCGGTGTGGCGTTGGGGTTTCTTTGGAACATGACGAAGGACCCGCTCGCCATCTTTGTGGGCGCAGTGCTGGCGGGGATTCTTGGCACCACGGTGGTCAGCCTGATCAAACAGACGACACGATTGAAGGAGGACACGGCACTCGGGCTGGTGCTGGCTTCGTTCTTCGCCGTGGGTGTGTGCCTGCTCACGCGCATCCAGAATCTCCCAACCGGGAACAAGAGCGGCATCGACAAGTTCATGTTCGGCCAGGCGGCGGCGCTGGGGCCGGATGATCTTCAACTGATGGCGGTCATCACCACGCTTGTGCTCGCGACCGTCATTCTGCTCTACAAGGAGCTTCTCGCCACGAGCTTTGACGCGGAATTCGCCCGTGTTTGCGGATTTCCCACGCAACTCATCCATCACGGACTGATGCTCATGCTTGCGTTCTCGGTGGTCATCTCACTTCAGGCCGTGGGGGTTGTGCTGGTCTCCGCCATGTTGATCACCCCGGCGGCGTCGGCATATCTCCTGACGGACCGGATGTCACGCATGCTGGTGCTCGCCTCCCTTTTCGGAGCGGGATCCGGTGTGCTCGGGGCATTCCTGTCCTTCCTCGGCAACAATCTGCCCACCGGGCCGTTCATGGTGCTGGCGGCCAGCTCCATTTTCGCGTGCGCCTTTTTGTTCAGCCCGAAACAAGGAGTTGCCGTGAGGTGGTGGCGGCTGCGCTCACGGGCACGCCGCACCCGCCGTGAAAACACCTTGAAGGCCGTCTATCACGTCCTCGAGGACCGCTCCTTTGCGGGCGAATCAGTGTCCATGCGCGAACTGGCTGAACGTCGCCGCGAAACCCTTGAAGAGGCACGCGCACAGACGCAGGAACTGGCCCGTCACAGGCTGGCCACGCTGCACGACGAAGGCGATCAGGTGTTGCTGACGCCCGAGGGCTGGCAGACCGCCGCCTCGATCGTCCGCAATCACCGTCTCTGGGAGCTTTACCTCACAAATGCCGCCCACATCGCAGCAGACCACGTCCACGAGGACGCGGAAAAAATCGAACATGTGCTGGGTGAGGACGTGGTGCGGGAACTGGAGCGGCAACTGGACTATGCCCGGCAGGATCCCCACGGAAAGATCATTCCCGGCACGGAGGAAATCCACCGGCCTTTCGCCGGACCACGATCCTCCGGGCTCGTGGGTTACGGAAAGGACACATGAGCGGCCTGATACCACCATTCGATGCTCATGCCGTGTTCGTGCAGCCCTGGACGGATGGTTTCCACAACACGATCTGGTGGGTGCTGGGCGGCTTCTTCGTGGCCTCGGCCTGCGGTTTGATCGGCAACTATCTCATCCTCCGCCGCATGGCGCTCGTGGGGGACGCCATCAGCCACGCCGTGCTGCCCGGGCTTGTCATTGCCTTCCTCCTGACGAAAAGCCGCGGCACCTGGGCGATGTTCCTCGGCGCAGTGGCCGCAGGCATTTTGACCACCGTGCTCATTGAAATCATCCACAAGCGGACGCGTGTCAAACAGGACGCAGCCATCGGTGTGACCTTCTCCACGCTCTTTGCCATCGGCGTGGTGCTCATCGCCCTCTTCGCCGACAAGGTGGACCTCGACCAGGATTGCGTGCTTTACGGGGACATCGCGCTCGTGCCGGTGGAACCGCCGCTGGCATGGACCCTTCCCGCCTCCCTGCGCAAGGTGGAGTTTGGCGGCCTGATTACAGAGGGCACCCTCCATCTCGGGCCGCCTTCAGTCTTCAGAATGGGCATGGTGGCCCTGATCACGGCAGGATTGATCCTGCTTTTCTACAAGGAGTTGCTGGTCAGTTCCTTCGACCCGGGCCTGGCGGCTGCCATGGGCATCAGCGCCACCGTCATTCACTACGCGCTCATGACCATGCTCTCGGTGGTGGTGGTGAGTTCATTCGAGGCGGTCGGCGCCATCCTGGTCATTGCCATGCTCATACTCCCGGGGGCCACGGCCATGCTGCTGGCGCAACGTCTTCCATGCATCTTTGGGTTGTCCGTGCTGCATGCCGCCTTGAGCACCATCCTGGGCGTGCATCTGGTGGTGTGGCTCGACTGCTCCGTGGCGGGTGGCATGGTGGTCATGGGCGCGCTGCTGTTCCTGCTCGCATGGATCCTGTCACCGTCCCAGGGATTGATCGCGCTCTGGCTGCGGCAGAGCGGACGCTTGAATGCAGATCAGAACGCCGGGTGAAGCACCACTGCCACGCCGCGACCAGTTGCATGAAAGCCTTCATTTGTGCGGAAGCAGCCGTCTCAATTCTCCTTCGATGTCACCGCCCTCATAAAACCACAGCCAGCCCTTGAGGCGGCGCGTTTCGCCGGGAGGGCAGTCGGCGAACTGCGGGTCCGAATGCAGGCAGGGCACGGGCGGATTCGCCCATGCGCGGTTGCACTCCTCCCATGCAGTGATGATCCACCGACGGCCGTCCTCCGAGCGCACGGCGGCGAACGGTGAACGGAGCAGCTTGTTCTGGCTGGTCTGCGCATTGAAGCCGGTGGCGGCCTTGAGCATCACGCAGTTCTGGATGCGCAATCCCGTGAGTGCTTCGGAGGTGCCGTTGCGCAGCCACAGTTCCATCTCCACGTGGCCCTCGCGCGGCACGACCTTCGCGCCAAAGGCGATCTTGTTCGGCAGCTCGCGCTCGAAATCGAGCGAACCGTCGGCGCGACGGTTCCACTCCAGGCGCGGCAGCGTCACCTGCTGGGTGCTCCAGACGGTCGGCACGTGCGTGTGCGCGAGGTAGGTCAGGCCGAGGTTCGACCACACGGCCTCGGGCACGTCCACGACCACGTAGCTGGAGTCATCCCACGGCGTGAACACGCTGATCTTGGTCTCGCGCTGCGGATCAACCGCGCCCTCGAGGAAGCCCGTGCGCGGATGGCGACCGCCGGGGAAGGGCAACACGCGCACCGTCCCGGCCGCGAACTTTGGCCGCGTCGCGTCGCTGATGTTGAACCGCTGCAACGCGGCCTCGACGTCGCGCACCGTCATCCCGGTGGCGGCGCGCACCTCGGCGGGCGTGAACCGATGGTGCCACACCATGTTCTCGAGCCAGTAACGCAGTTCGGCGTCGTTCTTCGCGGCGCGACCGTTGGCACGGATGGTCGCCGAGTCATCGCGCACCGCGACGCGTTCGTAGGTGGCGAGGGCCTGTTCGTATTCGGCCACGGCCTCGGCCGGCAGGAGTGCACGACTGCGCTCCAGTTCATCGCGCATGCGGCGCACGAGAAAGTCACGGTTGGCGGCCGGCGCGAGCAGCGGCTTGCCCGCAATCTCGATGTGCCATGGCGCGGTGTGGGCGTAGCGGACGCGCCCGCCGGGCCGGTCCTCCCAGCAACGCACCGCCAACCAGCCGCTGTCGTCGAGGGTGATTTCATTTGTGAACGTGTTTTCGTAGGCGCCCGCCGCGGTGCGCTTGTTCTGTGGACGCAGCACGCGCACGGGCGTGCCGTTGTGGATGAGCTCTCCGAACGCGATCGGCTGTTCGCTCACGATGGTGCCGGCGAGTTGAAACGTTTCTCCCGCCTTCGCCTTGAACACCTCGCCCGGGTCGCGGCCGCTGACCTGCGCAAAGAGCATCGGGCCGGTGGTGACAAAGCTGCGACCGGCATCAAGGCCGCGCTTCCAGGCGTCGAAGCTGAAGCCGCCCGGCAGGTGGACATAAACGCGGCCGAAGCCGAGCGGAACGGGATGCACGCCGTTGGCGGTGCCGGCGGTCGGGCGCATGCGGAAGCCGCAGTTGAGCAGCGCGTAGTAGTTGCCGAGCGTGTAGTTGATCCAGCCGCGCTCGTTCGACGCGCGGCCGCCGTGGGGCGGGTTCAGGTGCGGCGGTGCGGGCGTGCCCCAGTTGGTGAAGCCGAACTGCGTGCGCCAGACGTGGTTGTTCGCCAGCTCGTAGAGGTCCACGCCCATCACCGGCGGGAGCGCCATGGCCCACGGCCAGTCGTGCTTGTCGAGGTCGAGCAACGCGCCCTCGGCCCGCGCGCGTTCCGCCACGGCGCGCACCGGCGGCACGCCGTTGGTGAACACGCTCGTGTGCCCGAGCACGAACACCGCGCCGAGCGTGTGACGGTTCGAGCCCACGGAGAAAATCTCATACTCGGTGTTGCGCGGCCAATAGACATGCGTTTGGTCCACCTCGACGAGCCGGGAGAGCACCTCGCCACCAATATTCTTGTCGCCGGCCGCGGGCGCGTTGAAGGCGCGCGTCACCCAGTAGGAGAGCGGGAAGGCGACGTTCAAATCCTCGGCGAGCATCACCGTGGGCAGCTCGGCCAGCGTGCGGTGCACGTGCGTGTCGCCCGAGAACCAGCCGCGCGCGGCCAGATCGATCCAGCGCTTGAGGGGCACGCGCACGCTGACCGCGTCGGTGCCAATGGTCACGGAGTTCGTGGCGGGGAAATACTCCTTGCCGCGCTCGACCAGCAGCGTGTAACGGCCCGGCGGCAGCTCGGCCGTGAACGGATGCGCCGAGACGGTGGTGTGCATCTCGACGGAGTTGGCATTCACGCGCGCGATCTTCTCGTAGCGCACCGCCGAGCCGTTGGGGCCGGCGGACTCGACAAAGTGCCAGCGGTCCGCGTCGTCCTGCAGATACACCCGCGCGGCCAGCGGCTTGCCCGTGTCCGCATCCACGATTATGCCCCTGAACTCGGCGGTCAGCCCCTTGCTGAATGCACAGGCGATCGCGAGAAGTGTCGCAGAGAGCACGCGCAGGTTCATGATCGCAATGTTCGAATGCGCCATCCTTCAGGACTTGCGTCCCAGGATGCGGTCCAGGGAATCGCTGGTCTGCCAGATCAGCGCCTCGGGGTAGTGCGTGTAGGGGTGGAAGTATTCGAAGGTGAGGAAGCCGCGGTAATTGATCTTGTCGAGCTCCTCCAGCAGCGCGGGCCAGTTGGTGGTGCCGTCGAGCAGCGGGCGGAAAGTTTCGAGCGAGAAGTCCGTGCCCTTCTTGGTGAACTCCTTGAGGTGGATGTTCTGGATGCGCTGGCCCATCACCGGCACCCAGTGCTCCGCGTGCTGAAACATCGCGATGTTCCCGGTGTCGTAGTGGACGCGCACCCGCTCGTTGCCGAAATGGTCCACGAAGGCATTCATCTCCATTGGCGTCATGAGGAAGCCGTTGAAGAAGATGTTCTCCATGTTCAGATACACCTTCTGCTTCGCGGCGGTCTTGGCGAGGTGGGCGATGGCCTCCTTGGCGCGCTGCTCGCAGATGTCGTTGCGCACCGGTTCGTGGTCGTCGCGCCAAGGGATGTGCACCGCGCCGGGGACAACGAGCACGTTTTCCACGCCGAGGTCGCTGGCGGCCTGCGCAATCTTGCCGGCCAGCTCGAGGCCGCGTGCGCGCTTGACGGGATCATTGCTGGTCAGCGGATACGGCCAGAACAGGAAAGAGCACAGGCCGCTGATGCGGATGCCGATGTCGTCGGCCATCTTGCGAATGGCGGTGTATTCCCTGGTGCCGGACTTGGGCGAGAGATCGTTGTCGAGATCGTAGTTCAGTTCGATGCCGTCGAAACCCGCGTCCTTGGCGAGCTGGAGGCACTCGCGGAGGTTCATGCGCTGCGGGTAGGGGAAGGCCCATTGGTTGATGGACTTGAGCATCGAGTAGCGCTTGGCCGCCCCGCGGCGGGAATCAGGTGTGCGTGGTGCGGCAGCCTGTGCCACTCGCGGTTCAAACGCCGAAGCTCCCAGAGCGGCAGCCGCGGCACCGGAAAACTTGAGCAAATTGCGACGACTAAAAGAGGAGGAGGATGGGTTCATATGGCTTGATCGTCAGACGATTCACCCATGCGTCTAAGCAAGCAAGCCTGCTCTGATGAAATCCCCTCGCCATAATGCCCGGGGCGATCGCGCTTGTCCGGCATGCAAACGCCGTGGATTCGGCCACCCACAATCACCAGCCTCATTCCCCCCTGCTGCGGGAGAGAATTGCGTCACAGGCGCGCCGGAGAAATTCCTCATAGTCCCACTGCCCGCTCCCGCCGGTCTGCCGGGCGATGACCAGGTCGAGACTTGGCACAAAGGCGACGAGCTGGCCGCCGCTGCCGGGTTTGTAACGGGCGTCGGCGGGGATGCCTTCAATGTGCCTGCCGCTTTCCGGAAAATGCTTGGCGGGCAGTTCCCAGCCGAGCGTGAACACGGCGGGATTCAGCTGCCAGCGCAGCTCCGGGCTGGTGACCTCATGCGAAGGTAGCGCGGTCTGTTCAACGAACCACCGGGGAATCACCTGCGTGTCACGCCATTTGCCGCCGCGCAGCATGCAGTAGCCGATGCGTGCCAGTTCACGCGCGGGCAGGCCCAGTCCGTGCGAGGCCTTTTTTCCCACTGCGCCGCCTTCATAGTATTGGAACCACCACTTCTCGATGCCGAGCGGCTTGAACAAGGCCTCGACGGCGAACTCGTCGTAGGGCCGGCCCGTCACCGTTTCGCACACCAGCGAGGCATGCACCAGTCCGTGCGTCGAGTAACCGCAGGCGGTGCCGGGGTCGAAGGCCAGACTGGCGGTGCGCGGATCGCCGCTGTGGCCGAGCACGTAGTCCCATGCACCGTCGTTCTTTGCGCCGGTCGCCTCCGGGCAGATGCCGGAGGTGTGGTTGAGCAACTGCTTCACGGTGATCTGCGCCTTGCGCGGGTCGCTCAACGGCTGCGCCCAGGGGATGAAGTCGAAGGCCTTGTCATCAAAGGTCATCCTGCGCGGGGTCAGCCCCTGCTGGCTGCGCTCGGAGGCGATGGCGAGCACGGTGGCGCAGACCGCCTTGGAGACCGAGGCCACGCGGCGCGCGTCTGTGGCGGCGCTGTTGCCGCGCTCGACCTGCAGCACGATGGTGGCGCCGCGGATCACCACCGCCGCAAAGGGCCGCTCATCCGACCGCAGCAGCCACTCGCGCAGTTCGGCGATCTTGCGCGGATCCATCTGGGCGATGGATTCGATTTCATCCTCCGTCTCCACTGCGCGCCAGCCGCCCTGGGATTCGGGCGGGGGAAAATAACCCATCGGCAGCGGCCCCGCTGCGGCCGCCGTGGTGCTGGAGCCTCTGCCGGTGGCCTGCTTCAGCGCCGCGTAAAAAACCGGATCGTCCTGCGCGCCGTGGAAGTGAAAGGGAAAGGTCTGGTTGTGGTCCTTGAGCATCAGGCCGTAGGCGCAGCCACTGGCCACGGAGGCCTTCAGCGCCGCCGCGGCGCGCGCGCCCACCTTGTCGTCCTCGTTGCAGACGATGGGTTTCCCCCAGCGTTTCAGCGCCGCCACCCGCGCCGGGATGTCCTCGACCTTGGTCCCGTTCCAATGGGGCGTGAGGAAATCGCAGGCTGCGGCCACCCCGTCATGCAGCCTGCCGTCGCCATAGCCGCTGGCGGTCACCAGCAGGCCGGGCACGGTCTGCCGGGCGAGCTGGATGAGCGCGGCCTGCCCCTTGGGGTCGCGGATCACCGGATGGGCAAAGCCCTTGTGCGGATATTCGTTGGCGATCTCGACGGCTACGTTGGTGAAGCCGCGTTCGCGAATCCATCCGGCCGCGTTGACCACACCTGCGCGCACCGCCGCCTCGTCGCGCAGGATCTTCGACTGCCGTTGGTAATAGAAGCCGAGAATGACCACCATGCCGCGTTCGTCGCAGGCGCGGATGGCGCGTTCCACCCGCCGGAGATAGGCCATGCGCAGCGTGCCGTCGGGTTCAAAGGCCGAGTTCACCGCGCCCTCGTATCCCGGCATGCCGCCCTGAAGGCAGAGCGTCACCGCGTTCACCCCATGCGCCGCATAGTCCGCCAGCGCAGCGATGAACGCGTCCGTGTTCGTCTCGGCGTCGAAGTCCGGCTTGCCGGGATCCTCAAAGGTGGCGTTGACCATGCGCACGTTCATAAGCAGGCCCTCCGACGCCGAGCCCGGATTCGTGGGCCTGCCGTTGACCAGCCAGCGCGCGCCTTCGATCGCGACCTGCGTCGCAGCCGGAAGCGCCGCCGCCGAAAAGATGAGGAGGATCAGCGGCAGTGTTATCATGGGGCGACCTTCACGGGTCCGACTGGCTTCCGGCTGATGACGACGTCATCGATGTAAACATGCATGTCGTGGGGCGCGGTCCAGGTGCCGCCGTAGTAGAGGTTCAGCCACACGGTCTCGATCTTCAGCTCCGGCACATCGCGCATCCGCACGTCGGTTTTCTCAAAGACCAGCCGGCCATCCACCCAGGCGCGCAGGATGCCGTCGTTCTTCCCGGGCGTGTTCATGCGGGCCTGCTGTTCGATCCGATACCAGCGGTTGTTTTCCAGACCGGGAAAGCCATCGCGGCTCCACACCCAGTTGTCGCCGTAGGTGCCTTTCATGTCGGCGTGGTAGCAGTAAAAGCCGGCCGGAGTGCGTCCGTCCTTGAGCCCCTCAAACAAGCCGCGCGCAGACCAGCCGTCGCGGCCGTTGACCTTGCGCCCGCCCCAGCCCGCGCGGCCGTAGGTGCCGCCGATGCCGGGGAACTTGCCGCCGCGATGCGGCTTCCAGTCATCGCCCAAGCGCAGGTGGTATTGGAAGAAGATCTCCTCCGGCTCGGAGCCGGTGCGCTTCTTGAAGTGAAAATCCAGGCTCGTGCCGTAGTGGCCGCCCTTGTCCACGCGGATGCGCAGCGCCTTGCCCTGGTGCGGCTCGAACTTGTGCGCGGCGTCTGCGGAGACCGCATCGGTGCGGGCGTCCTTTTGGCGGGCGCCCCACTCCTGCCACCAGGTTGGCGATTCGAAGTCGCAGGTAAAGATCACGCCGTCGTTCCCGGTCTTCCGGGTTTCTGCCAGGCCCGCGGCGGCGGCGATGAAAAAGGCGAACAGGAATGTTTTCATTTCAAAAGCACGGTGCCCCGGCGCACCGAAAAATGATCCTCGCCGGAGAACACGAGGTGCACGGTGCGTCCGTCGGTGCTCATCCATTTCGTCGGCAGACTGTTCGATTCACCGGGTCCGGTGTCCCATGCATCGGTATGAAACGCGGTGGTCCACGGGCCCCAGGGTTCGGGCGCGTCATAAATGGCGAAGCCGCCCGCATAGCGCGTGTCCTTGCCGGGACCGATCTGGCACCAGAGGTAGCGTTTCAAAACTGCGTTGTAGGTGACCGCAGAGCGATAACAGGCTCCGGGATGGCTGAAAACAGCACCCCGCTCTTTGATGTCATGGCTCCACATCGGCTGACCCGCCGGATCAAGTCGGACGAAAAACTCATATGCGGTGCGGTCACGCAGCTGGTTCTTCGGCACCCGCGCCATCACGAAGCGATCGGCCCGCTCGTAGGCGCTGTCAGAATCATGCGAGTAGAGGTAAACGAACTCGTCCCGCGCTCCGGCGTAATCTTTGCCGAAGTTCAAAAACGTCGGGCAGCCGAAGCTCTCGGTGAATTTCCACTCTGCCCAGGTCCAGTTGACGCCATGGTCGGCGGACCAGCCGAGCTGCGAGTTGGCGGCGTTGCGCATGAGCATGTAGAGCACGCCGTCGATGCAGAGCATGCCGCTGGCCTTGCGGCCGTGCTTGCCATCTCCCTTCGCCTCAGCGCTGTCGGAGCGGAGATTGACGCCCCGGATCTCCGGCGGTGTGCCGGTGACTTTGGCGAGACCGATGCTCAGCTTGCCTTTGACAAAGGGCTCGAAGCCGAAGCCGTCGCCGTAGGCCGTGTATTGCGCGTCGTCATCGGCCCAGGTCATCGGCCAGTTGTCGCTGCCCTTGGCCAGACGGAGGATGCTTTCCTTCGGCGCCCATTCGATGCCTTGGATCACGGGACTCGGCGGATAGGGGGACGTTGCGGTCGTGCTCTTGGCTGGAGTCTGCTGCTGCGCTGCTTCGACGATGGGCAGCAGGAAGGGCTTCAGCACGTCGTAATGGTCGGCGCCCTTCTCGCGCTTCCACGACTGACCGGCGCGGGCGACCACGATGTCGAGCGTGGGCATGACCACCACCAGACTGTCGTGCAGTCCCCAGGTCCAATACGTGTCCAGAGGCAGGCCCTCGATGGTCTCGTCAGCATTGTTCCACCAGAGCAGGCCGTAGTGGTTCGATGCGTTGCCGTAGTCCTCCGGCACCCGCACCTTCAATCCGGGAACTCCGGGCACGGTGGTGCGCACCTTGTCGATGTAATCGCGCGGCAGGAGCTGCATGCCGGCCCATTCGCCACCGCGCAGCCAGAGCAGGCCAAAGCGCGCCATAGCGTCCACGTTCGCACTGATGCCCGCGCCGAACTCGCGACGCTTGATACCCTCGATGAGATCGGGGCGGTAGGAGTTCTTGCGCCAGACCAGATCGTCGCGGGTGATGCCGATGGGCGTGAACAAGCGCTCAAACATCAGTTCATCGACATCGCGCCGATAGGCGAGCGTGACGCACTCGGCCAGCCAGTTCGGGCCGCTGTCGCTGTAGTCCCACATCGCGCCGGGGCGGAACATCTGCTTGGTGAAACCGCCGGGCTTTTCAAACCCGGCCGTCTGCGCGGCAAGGTGCAGGATCGTGACCTCATCCAGCCAGCCGGTCTTCGCATTTTCCTCCGGCGGCGTGCCCAGCGTCGGATGATGCAGCCGCGCCTTGTCTTCGAGCTTCATCTTGCCGTCCTGGATGGCAAGACCCAGCGCCGCCGCACCGAAGGATTTCGTGGAAGACTTCAGGTCGTAGCGTTTGGCGGAATCGCCCCAGGCCAGGACAAGCCTGCCGCCGCGCGTGATATAACCCGAACCGCCGCCGGTGAGCGCATAGTCGCGGGCTTGAAACAGCCTGGATTGGTCGAGTGCGGCTTCGGCAGGTGAAACTTTCGTCCATTGAACCCCAGGAAACTCGGCCGCGATTACAGGCAGCGCCACAGTCGCGAGCAGCAGCAGAAGAAGGCCGCAACACGTGGTCAGTAAATGATGGCACCTCATTGGGTTGTCTCGGGGTGAAGGTTAAAATCCGCAAAGGTCCGGGTGAATGGAAAATCATCGCGAGACGCAGCGACCTGCCATTCGAACCGTGGCTGCGACCGGACCAAGCCAGCCCGTCCAACAGCGCAGCGAAGCCAGTCCGCAAAAAAAAACATTTGGACTCTCGTCATCATTTCCGTTTTCAACGTGCTATCTGCTGCTCACCGGCGAACAGAGCCGCTACATTCTTCACCAGGCAGAATCTCAGATGGCCGATGGCATCCGCCTGCTCCCGTTTTGCAGGCTCGGCCCACTGGCACCAGTAGGCGAAGCCCAGTCCGTTGGAGAAATCCACCACGGCAGAAACCTCGTCACAGGTCATTGCGCTATCCTGAAGGCCGATCTTTACATCCTTCGGCAACCACTGATGTCCGTCGAAATAACGCAGGTGCAGACGCTGGTCCGACCCGCGGCAGACCAGCGCCAGCGCCGCGGGCGTGACCGCGGAGTTGATGGACAGACTCAGGTCGTCGTCGCCTTTGTTGACGCCCGCCTTGGCGGCGACGAGCACACCGGGTTTCGCGAGTTCCGGAGTCCAGTTGTCGGTGCCGTAGGGGGCGGACAAATACCGATGCCGGGCATCTCCGGCTTCGTCGGTGAGGACCACATGCAGACGCCGTGCAGTGGGGTCGAAGACTGCGGAGGACCGCTTGCTTTCGTAGCCTGCGCCGATGACCTGCGGCCCGCTCCACGTTCGCGATGCCGGGTCGTAGAGAAAGACCCCGTTCATCTTCTCGTGTTTGGCAAACAGCACGCAGGCGACGAGTCCGCCGTCGAGTGCGAGGATCTGCGGGGCCAGCG
>CAYQCZ010000046.1:0-14205 GCA_964415955.1 uncultured Verrucomicrobiota bacterium
GCCATGATCGACATCGCGAATCACAAACTGGACAAGCCCGGCCTGGCGGAGGTTTTCCGCAGTATGGCACGCCGCTAAAGGCAAGGTTCAAACACGAATATCAACCTCCGGTAATCAACATGGCCAAGCTAAACAAACAGGATGTCGTCATCGACGCAGATCCAGTGAATCCGTTACCCGCCAGCCGGTCCATTGGCTCCGACAACGTCGTCGTGGTGCGCGGCCTCACAAAGGTGTTCAAGGATTTCTGGGGACGCCCCAAGGCCCGCGCCGTGGACAACGTGGATTTCGAGGTGCGCAAGGGCGAGGTGTTCGGCCTGCTCGGCCCCAACGGCTCCGGCAAGTCCACCACGGTGAAGATGCTCCTCGGCCTGCTCAACCCCACCCGTGGCCACATCGAGGTGTTTGGCAAGTCGCCGCGCCATGTGGCGACCAAGCAGCGGATCGGCTACCTGCCCGAGGAATCGTATCTCTACCGCTTCCTCAACTCCGAGGAGACACTGGATTTCTTCGGCAACCTGTTTTCATTGCCGCCCGCGGAGCGCCGCCTGCGGGCTGAGCAGCTTCTGGAAATGGTGGGATTGAATGCCGCCCGGCTCCGTCATGTGGGCGAGTTTTCCAAGGGCATGCAGCGCCGCATCGGCCTGGCCCAGGCCCTGATCAACGATCCCGATCTGGTCATTTTGGACGAGCCCACATCAGGCCTGGATCCCATCGGCTGCCGCGAGGTGAAGGACTTGATCCTCGCACTGGCACGCCGTGGCAAGACGGTCATCCTGAGCAGCCACCTGCTCAGTGATGTGGAGGATGTCTGCGACCGGGTGGTCATTTACTACGGGGGCAAGATTCGCGCCCAGGGCACATTGCGCGAATTGTTGATCGAGCCGGACACGCTCCGCATCACCACGCCCGTGCTGCCGCGTCCCACGATGGAGCGTGTGCTGGAGATCATCCGCAACGACGTGGGGCAGGAAGGTGTGCGGGTGGACAACCCCACCCAGAACCTGGAGAGTTACTTTCTGGATGTCGTCCGCAAGGCGCGCGAAGGCGCGGAGCACACCTCGGGTGCCACATCCGGCAGCCAGGTGGCCGCCTATCTCCGCGGCGATGCGGAGACCACGACCGTCAAAGATCGCGTGCTTGAGAGGCTGGCGCTGCCCAGCAAGCCTGCGCCCGCCGAGACTCCATCGGCTGGGCCGGCCGGACCCGCGGTGGACGAGCGCAAGCTGGCCAGACTTTCCGGGGCACAGGCCGCGCCGGAACCCGCAGAGCAGGCGCCCAGGGAAGACAAGAAGGCCGAACTGGAACAGGCCAATGAAAAGCTCTCCTCGCTGCTCAACAAGAAACCCTAGAGCACGGACCTGAACATCATGAGCCTGGAAAAGAAAAATGCCGTTGCGACGTGGCTGATGAAGGCGGCCACGGGCTTTGGTGTTTTCAGGAAGCTGGGCGAGTTGCTGTTCGGCAAAAGTGTGACGGCCGTGGCGGCGCTCACGATCAAGGCGGCCTTCCGCTACAAGCTGGTGGTCATTCTCATGGGGTTGCTGGTGGTCGCAGTGGTGGGCCTGCCCCTCATCATCAAACATGACGGGACGGCCAGCGGCTTCACCCAGATTCTGCTCACCTACACGCTGGGGTCGATGACGGCGCTGCTTGGTTTTGCCACGCTCTGGCTGGCGTGCGGCACGCTGGCCCGTGACATCGAGGACTGCCAGATTCAAATGGTGGTGGTGAAGCCGGTGAGCCGGTGGCAGGTCTGGCTGGGCAAATGGATCGGCATTCTCACGCTGAACTTGCTGCTGATCGGCTTCTCCGGTGCGACGATTTATTCCATCATCCTCTACAGGGCGGGACAATTGCCTGAGAAACAGCAGGTCATCCTTCGCAATGAGGTGCTGGTGGGGCGCGGCTCCCTCAAGGAACCGGTGGATGATCTGCGCCCGGCCGTCGAGGCCGCCTATCAGCAACTGGTCAAAACGAGTCCTGAACTCGCCGCGATGGATCCCGCGCAGGCCAGGGACATGCTGCTCAAGAAGCACAGGGCGGACCAGGAGGTTGTGAACCCGAACTTCCGCCGCCGGTGGGAATTGCAGCTGGGCGACCTGGCCATGAAGCTGCGCGACAAGCCCCTTCGCATCCGCATGAAGTTTCACTCCTCCAAGCCCACCGTGCAGGACGTGTGGACCTGTGTATGGCAGGTGGGGCCTCCGGACAACCCGGAGATTCCGCCCAAGCGCTATGAAATGCGGGTGCAGGCGGGCTCCTTCTCCGAGTTCGAGATCGCTCCGAACATGTTCGATGCGACCGGCAAGCTCACCATCGAGTATTGGAATTACAACGACCGCGCCATGCTCTTCCCGCTGGAAGATGGCATGGAGGTGCTCTACCCCGAGTGCGGTTTCGGCCTCAACTTCGTGCGCGGGCTTTCCATCATCCTGATGTGGCTTGGGTTGCTGGCGGCCATCGGACTGGCTGCGGGGAGCTATCTGACTTTTCCGGTGGCCGCGTTTGCATCGCTCAGCATCCTCGTCGTGGGGCTTTCCAGTGGCGTGATGGCGGAAGTCATCAAGGACGGCACGGTTTACACCACCAACCACGAGGAAATCCAGCAGACGGTCAAACGCCCCATCGATTTCGTGATGGTCCCCGTGTTCGGTGTGCTCTACAAGGTCATCACACTCGTGCAGGGATTCTCGCCGGTGGATGCCCTGAGCACGGGCCGGAGCATTTACTGGGGGCAGGTGTTCAAGGCCTTCGCCCAGATCGGCCTGCTGATGACCGGCATCTTCGGTGTCATCGGTGTCGCCTTGTTTGAACGGCGCGAACTGGCCACCGCCCACATGCAACAGTGACCGATATGCAGGAACGCCGCTTTTACAAACCCGCCCTGATCCTGCTGGCCGTGCTGTTGCTCGGACTCTCCGGATGGTCGCAGCGGCACCTGAACGCAGGCCGCGCCGAACTGGGCCTCACCGCCTCCAAACCCCTCGAAAATGCCCCGCCCGTGCTCGCCTTCACCACGGTCGCCCTGGGCGGTTTCCGCGGCATCATCGCCAACATCCTCTGGGTCCGCGCCCAGCAGTTGCAGATCGAGGGCAAGTATTTCGAGCTCATCCAGCTCTCGGACTGGATCACCAAGCTCCAGCCGCGCAACGTCATGGTCTGGCGGTTCCAGGCGTGGAACCTGGCCTACAATGTCCCGGTCAAGTTTCCCGATGTGAATGACCGCTGGCCATGGGTCAAACGCGGCCTCGAACTGCTTCGTGACGAAGCCCTCGTCTGGAATCCCCGGCAGATTGAGCTGTATCAGGAGATCGGCGTCATCTACCAGCACAAGCTGGGCGGCAATTCCGACGACGCCCACATGCAATACAAATACGAGCTGGCCCGCATGATGGAAGAGGCCTTCGGGGGGCCGAAACCCAGGTTCGATGAGCTGATCAATCCCCAGACCGATGATGCCCGCAAGCGGGCCGCCCGGCTCAAAGAGGAGCTCAAGCTGGATCCCGTGGTGATGAAGGAGGTCGATGAACGCTACGGCCCCCTGGAATGGCGCCTGCCGGAGACGCACGCGATTTACTGGTCCGTGGTGGGCATCAAGAAGGCGTCACAAGCCGAGAAGCTGATCCTGCGCCGCACAATCTATCAATCCATGCAGCTGGCCGTCCAACGGGGACAGATGATCATCTACAGGCTGGATGAGAACCGCAACGGCATCGAGTTCGCCCCCAACATCGAGATGATCGAAAACGCCAACCGCGTTTACATGGAAACCATGGAGCAGGAGGCGAAGCTTTCCGGTGAAGGCGTGCGCGAACACATCGGCACGGGTCATCGCAATTTTCTCAACCGCGCCATCTTCGATCTCTACATGAACAACCGCCGGAGCGCCGCCGAGAAGTGGTATCAATACATGATCAAGCTTTATCCCTACGAGACGGATGACTCCGTTTCGATGGAGGACTACGTGGTCAACCGCTTCGTCGAGGAGATCGGCTATGACAAGCCCGACCAGATCAACGCCAGCCGTGATCGTGTCAAGGCGATGGTGCAGGGCCTTGTCCGGCAGTATTTCCACTATCTGGCGATCGGCCAGGACGACATGGCGATTGCACGCGACAACTACGCCAAACGCATCTGGATGGCGCACTATGAGAAGATTGCCGATCCCAAGATTCAAAGCATTGTGAACCGCCTCTTTATCGAGCCCGTGGACCAGATCAAGCAGGATGTTCTGAAGAGCATTCTTGATCCGCAGAATCCTGAGCTGACGCCCTATCAACAGGCTGTCCTGCTGACGCGGTTGGGACTCACTGCAGCACCCACCAATCAAGCACCCGGTTCCGTGATCGCACCCAAGTCTTCCGAGCCAAAGCCCGGCACCAAGGAAGCCCCCAAGACCAAGGCCAAGAAATAGGTCGCAGCCTCACGTGGCTACGAATCCTTCATCCTGGCTGCGACTCTGGCTCCCCGTCCTTCTCTGGATGGCGCTCATCTTCTTCGGTTCCGGCCCGGTGGGGGCGAATCAAAACACCTCCCGTTTTCTTGCGCCGATCATTCGCTGGTTTGTGCCCGACATTCCGGATGAAGCCCTTCGCAGAGCGCAGGTCCTTGTCCGCAAGACCGGGCATCTGACCGAGTATGCCGTGTTGAGCGTGCTGTTGTTGCGGGCGCGGCTCGGGTCAAACCGTGCACGTCAGGTGCGCCTCCTTCAAGCAGCCAGCTTTGCCGTTCTTGCCGCTGCCGCCTTTGCGGTCACGGACGAACTGCATCAATCGTTTGTGCCCGGACGTGAAGGCTCCCCGGTGGATGTGATGATTGATGTCACGGGTGCCACCGCCGGCGTGGCGGTCGTTCTTTGGGCCCGACGCATCCAGCATCAGCGAACTGTCCGTCAACGTGGATCAAGTTAGACTGGCGGGGGATGCCGCTTCCCGCTAAGACAGACCCTGCATGGTGGGGAACTCGAGGGAGCTTGGCTGGGGGCGGAGGCCGATGGTGCCGCTGGCCCTGGCGTTGATCACAGGGATCTGGCTTGGGGACGCGATGGGCGGTGCGCTGCCGGTCGTTTTCACCTTGCTGCTGGTCAACCTGTCAATTGCTGTTGCATGGGCCCGGGCCCGGTGCTGGCTTCTGCTCGGTGCTGTCTTCCTCACGGGCTGGTTTGACCTGCTCGTTCACACCTCCGTGATCTCGCCGCATGACGTCAGGAACGTCTTTGGCAAGGAGACAAGGATCGTTCGTGCACAGGGGGAATTGATGGAGTTGCATGAACCACGCCCGGCTGACGATGCCGCCGGAATGGCGCCCATGCAGACGGCGATCGTTGAACTTCATGCCTGGCAGGATGGCGATGAATGGAATCCTGTTGCCGGTCGTGTGCTGGCACGTCTTCCGGCGCACGCCATGGTCAACGCCGCCGTGGGCAGCCGTGTGGAGATCGACGGCCTGCTCAAGCGGCCTCCATCCGCCGTGGCTGAAGGATTGTTCGATTATCAAAAGCACCTTGCGCGACGGGGCATCCATCATGTCATCGAGTGCAGCCGCCCATCCGATGTCCGCCTGGAAGACCCGGCGCGACAGCCCGCGTTGCCGCAGTGGCGGTCCTCCTTCCAGGCCTGGGCACGGGGCACCATTGCCCGCGGCCTGCCTGCCAATGACGAATCCGTGCAACTCCTCTGGGCCATGACCCTGGGCTGGCGCGCGGCGCTGACGGATGAAGTGGCCGAACCCTTCATGCGATCCGGCACCATGCACATCTTTGCCATCAGCGGTCTGCACGTGGCGTTGATTGCCGCGGTGATGGTGCATCTGCTCCGGCTGGCCATGGTGCCGCGCGGCTGGTGCGGTTGTGTGGTCCTGCCGCTGCTTTGGTTTTACGCCTTTGCCACGGGATGGCAGCCCTCTGCGGTGCGTTCGACCATCATGGCGGGCGTGATCATTGCCGGATGGGCGCTGAGTCGCCCCAGTGATCTGGTGAACTCCCTGGCCGCAGCGGCGTGCATCATCCTTGTCTGTGATCCAAACCAGCTGTTCGGAGCTGGGTTTCAATTGTCCTTCGTCGTTGTGCTGAGCATCGCCCTGCTGCTGCCGCACTTCGAGCGGTGGCGTGCCGGGTGGATGCAGCCCGATCCGTTCCTGCCTCCGGAATTGCGTCCGCAGTGGCAGCGCTGGCTGGATGCCCCGCTGCGTCTGCTGACCGGCAATGTCGCCACATCGCTTGCTGCATGGCTGGGGTCGCTGCCGCTGGTGGCCTGCTATTTTCATCTGCTCACACCGGTGAGCCTGATCGCGAATGTGCTGATCGTGCCGCTCAGTGCGCTGGCCTTGATGAGCTGCTGCGGCAGTCTTTTGTTCGGTGCATGGCTGCCGGCGATTGGCGAGCTCTTCAACTTCAGCGCATGGCATTGGATGAACTGGATGCGCGGCACCAGCGCATGGTGCGCAGAATTGCCCGGAGCGTGGTTTCCCGTGCCCGGCCCATCCGGTGCGGCCCTGGTGCTGTATTACACCGTGTTGCTGGCGCTGGTGACGGGTGCTGCATTCAAGCGATCCCACTGGCGCTGGTTGGGTCCTGTGACGGGCGTCCTGCTGGTGTGGTTGACCTTCAATCACCTGCGGCATCGCGATGAAGTGCGGCTGGATGTGCTCGCGTTGCGTGGCGGTGAATCCCTCGTGCTGGATGCGCCGGGCAGGGCGGGGGATTGCGTGATCGACTGCGCCACGGAATCCGATTACCAGGCCGTGGTCGCGCCGTTTCTCAAGTCCCGTGGCTGGCGTCGTGTCCCGAACCTGATCCTCACCCATGGCGATCACCGCCATGTGTCCGGGTTTCCCACAGCCATGGCACTGCACGACCCGCCGTCCGTTTTCACCAGCGGACTGGGGTTCCGATCACCTGCCTACCGCGCCGCCATCCAGACGCTTTCTGGTCGCGGCGATGTGCATCAACGCGTGCATGACGGCGACCATGCCGGCCCGTGGGAGGTGCTGCATCCGGGCGCAGGCGACCGGTTCTCGCAGGCGGACGATGGAGCGCTGGTGTTGCGGGCCAGTTTCCATGGCATCCGTTTGCTGCTTTGTTCCGACCTGGGCCGTGAGGGCCAGCGCACGTTGCTGGAACGGCATCCGGATTTGAAGGCGGACATCGTGATCGCCGGTGTGCCAGCCCAGGGAGAACCATTGCGGCAGGAACTCCTGGACGTCATTCAACCGCAGTTGATCATCCTGAGCGTGGCGGAGTTTCCAGCGGGCGAACGCCCCGGTGCTGTCCTGCGGCAACGACTGGCCGCATACGGTGTTCCGGTCATCCACACCCTGGATGCCGGCAGCGTCCTCCTGAGGTTTCGTCCAGAAGCCTGCGAAGTGCGCACCATGTCGGGGTGGACGGTCAGGATGGAATCCCGTGGATCGACCATGGAATGAGTCATGGAGGATGCATGGCACGCGGGGTGCAAGGGCCTGCAACGCCAAGCCCTTCCAAGGAGGTTCCCTGACATTGTCAGTGGGCAGAAAGGCAGTGTGGTTCGGTGCGCTGAAAGCGCAGATGATGGCAGCCGGTGGGAAGCTTGGTGGAACCAGGCGCACCCACCGGGATGTTGGCAGGAGAAGAGCGCGCCCCGGAGGGGCGCATGCACCTGGGGACAGACGATCTCTCATGCGCCCCTCTCCCAATGGTCTGAGGCTTCCCACCGGGTGCCTTCAAAAGCCCCTCTGGGGCTGGAAGCACCAACGAACACACAGGCTTGCCCACCGAAATCGTCAGGGAACCCACACGGAACACTGCACACGCCTGGCCGGCCCGCCGGCTGCTGGGGCACATTCTTTTGCCGCCGTGGTCACGTGCAGAGGCGCAGCTACATCAACTGGCTGTCATCGCGCCCACGCAGTTTCAGAAGGGATTTCTTGATCGTCTCCACGTCGGCGGTGATGCGGTAAAGCGTCTCGTAGAGCTTGTCCTGCGTGGGCTTGTCGTTCAATGCGGGCACGGCGGGATGAATCCGCATGAGTTCACGCACAAGATTGTTGCACACACCCTGGATTTGTTCGATGGCGGCGGCTCGGTCCATGGACTCTGTTCAACCGCAACACGGCCAAAAAGCAATCCGCAAATGGCAGTCCGGCTGGAAAACCACTGGACAGGCTTCGCACGGTTGCTGAACGTCTGCCCACGCCACACCCCGGCGTGACGTTGTGAACACCAGCGGCAGAACCATCATCGCCAGTCCTTCCAGCCATGCCTTTCCCGAAGGCATCGGCCAGGTGTATGGCTTTGTCATCTTCAACGCCCTGTCGTTCCAGATGATCCTCAGCAGTCCGATGGTGCTGTATGCGAAATCACTGGGGGCGAGCGCCACGGTGCTGGGATTGATCGCCGGCATGATGCCCTTGCTGGTCATTTTTCAGATACCAGCCTCGAAACATGTGGTCCGCGTCGGCTACAAGCGGTTCGTGCTCGCCGGTTGGTCCACGCGTGTGTGCTTCATTTTCCTCATGGCCCTCGTGCCGGTGAGCGACCTCTTTCTGAACGCCGACACGCGCCTTTCGCTGATGCTGTTCCTGCTGTTCTTTTTCAACCTCTCCCGCGGCATTTCAAGCTGCGGCTGGCTGCCCTGGATCACGTCGCTCATTCCATCCGAAATCCGGGGCCGCTACCTGGCGCGGGAGGCGGCCTTTGTGGGGGTGGCCAGTTTTGTGGCCTTCGTCATGGCGGCGGCGATGCTTGGCGAAACACCGACCTCGTGGCGTTTCACCTCGGTGTTCGCCTTCAGCGCGTTTGCCGGCGCGGCAAGCCTGTGGTTTCTGAAACGCATTCCCGAGGCGGAGACGCCCGAACAAATCCGCACGTCCTCCACGCCCGTGCCGTGGACGGACATCGCGAATCATCCGCCCTTCCGCAAGCTGCTGCGCATGAACGTGGCGTGGTCCCTGGCCATCGGTGGATTGTCCACGTTCGCCATTGTCTTTCTCAAGGTGGTGGTGCAGATGCCCGAGAACGAGATCCTGTATCTCAACTCCATCACCTGCATTGGCGGACTGGGCAGCCTGTGGCTGTTTGGCGCGCGGCTGGACCGCCTCGGCAGCAGGCCGGTGCTCACGACGGCCAGCATCGGATTCCTTCTCCTGTCCGTGATGTGGGCGCTGGTGGCCGGGCGGATGCTTCAGGCGCAAATGGTCCTGATCCTGATGCTCATGCTGCTGACCGGTGTGGCGCAGGCGGCGATGAACATGGCCAACACACGCCTGGCCATGGCCGTGGTGCCGCCCATGGGGCGCAGTCATTTCTTCGCGCTCTATTCCGTCGTCACCAACGTCGTGCTCGGCGTGTCGCCCATCCTGTGGGGACTGTTCATCGACGCCTTTCTGTCCATGGATGCCGACGTGCGCAGCCTGAACGTGAACCGTTACACGCTCTTCTTCACAGCCACGGCAATGGCATTTGGTGCCACGGCATGGCTGTGCCGCAAGCTGGAGGAACCCGAGGCCAAGGGCATGGAGGAATTGCTGCGGGACATCCTGGAGCAGTCGCCTTTGCGCGTCTGGCTGCGCTTCTGGCCGAGGGGGTGAAGAACTTCAAGGTTTCGAATGCAAGAGGGCGGCAGCTTTCTCCACGGCTGAACGTAAGTTGCCCTCAACCGGAAACGTGGCCTGAATCATCCTTCCCCCAGCATAGCCTAGAACGCGCAACTCATCGGAAGAACGATCATAAACAACTTTGATCAAGTTCCGTTCCGAATCTTGTGTCAAATCCCCCTCCCAATGAGCCAGTTCGCTCTCACTGGCAAAAGTCCTTATCTCTGAATCTGGTTGAAGCTGCTGCAGGATGGCCAGTTCGTTCGTATTGCTCCCTCGGGTCGTTCCCGCCAGATCCAGCATGGCCACCTGGATTTCCAAGGCGTGCGGCTGCTCAACTCTCAGGCTAAGCATCAGCGTCAGCACCGCCACGCCCACGGCGATGCTGATCCAGCCCCAACGTGCCCAAAGCGGCCTCCGTTCATTGACACCGTTTGGAACTCCAAACCTTTCCCGCACCTTGGCTTGCAACCTCCCGCGAGCGTAACCGGGCAGCATCGTCTTAGGTGGTCTCCGGCTGTAGCAATGCTGCATCCCTTCGGAAACAGCCGGCTCAGGTTGAGTCGGCTTTTGCCGATTCGCGTCCATCGCCTCGGTTAATGGCAACACAGCTTTCACCAGCTGGTCATTCGATTGCAATCGCTCGAACTCCACCCTCAATTCAGGCTGACGCTCCAGCGCTGCATTCAGTTCCGCGCGCTCGGCATCAGTCCCCTGATGACGGATGGCTTTCATCGCCAGGTCGAAGAAGTGTTGGTCATTCATTGAGTTCATCGCAAATCTGCGTTCATTTCTTACTGCGATCTTCGTCCGTTCCCCAGATTTGCCGCAACGTATCCAGACCACGTTTCAAATAGACGCCCACCGAACCGACTGCCACTCCGCGCTTCTTGGCGATCTCCTCGTAGCGCATCCCGCTCAGGTAAAAATCAGCCAGAATTTCCCCCTGCGGCGGTTTGAGTGCCGCTAACGATTCCTGCAGGCGGTGTGCCAGTTCCCGGTCTGCCAGCGCATCTAGCGGTGAACCTGACACCGCAGGCTCCGGCTGGCCGGAGTCCCCGTCCAAAGTCGTGTCCAGCGACTCCGTTTTTCCAGCGCCGCGCTTGGCTGCAAAGTGTTCGCGTAACCGGCTCACTGCACGGTTGTGCGCTATGCTTGCCACGAGCGGCTTGAGTTCATCGCCGCTCCTGATTGTCCCCACCTTGTCCACGAGGGATTCCAATGATTCGATGGCCACATCCTCGACATCGCCAGGCAGGTATGGCTGGAGTTTGAGTTGTGCAACTGCGAACGCCACGGGCCACAAACACTCGAAGGCGGTGTCCCACGCATCGGCATCACCACGGTGAAGCGATGGCAGGTCTATCGGAATCGGTGGTCCCCCACTCACGGCATGAAAAAACAATCAAACCCTCTGGCAGACAGCGCCTTCCTCAACGCATCGTCCTCCGTCCAAAGCTGCCCTTCAAGATGCAGGGTCAAAGCCACATACGCTGTGTCCTTCTCGTCTATGTCCCGGCAGAGCCGGTATGCCTCAGCCCATGTTCCCAGCGGGATATTGGCTTCGTTGACGAATTCCAACTGGCCCAGCAGCGTCTGCAATGCTTCCAGCAAATCTTTTTCTGGAAGCTGGCTTGCCCGTGCCAGACGCCCCTTGTGTTTGAACAATTCCACAAAAAGAAAACGTGGCGAGTAGAACGAAGGATGCCCGCCTGGTCCGACACGCACCCGCAGATCCCCCCTGTTGGACACGAGGCACTTGAAGGCGACGTTCGCGTCAACGATGACGCTCCCCGCGCTCATTGATCCCCTGGCTGTATGAACCGGCTTTTGTTCGCCGCCCACCACTCCGCCTTGAGATCGTCGGCCAACCGGTCGGCTTCGGCCTCGGTCAGGTGACTTCGCTGGGCGGTTTCCTCCAGCCGAAGCCAGTCCAGAAGGGAGTTAAGCCGATCGGCAGGCACCGAGCCCTTCGGGATCGTCACCCGCACGTCCTGCTCTGTTTGTTCCACCGTGATCATGCCCGCACTCTGCCCCGCCTCCGGCACGCTGGCAAGCTGCGGATGGGAGCACTGGCCGCAATAGAACGCAGAGAACTTAATAAACGACCATGCGTGGGTAGGCGGTCACCCTCTGACCGCCGCAAGGAAGATAGGGCCTGCCGGCCCGTCTCTACGAACGACGCAGACGTAGAGACGCCTCGGCGAGGCGTCTCATCCCGAACCGGCGCGCACGGAGCATCGCGCCCTACAATTCCCCTTCTCCCTTCGTTGGACGAGGGGAGAAGGTGGCCGCAGGCCGGATGAGGGGTTGAGCGGGGAGCCGTTCGCAGCGCGAGACAACCCGCCACTCTTTCCTATGCGCTCTTTGCGTTCCTCTGCGAAGATTCGCCCATCCGCGTTATCTGCGGGCTGAAAATAGTTGTAAGAAACCTTTCCCCGTTTGCGATGCAGGGAGTGAAGGCGGTTGCGAATGACCGCCACGGACAACCAACAACACATCAATATATCATGAAAATGCCCGCCAAAATCGCCCTGCTCGCCGCCTTCCTTTTCACCACCGCTGCCGCCCAGGCAGAATGGGTGCGTGGCTACACGCGCAGCAACGGCACCTACGTGCAGCCCCATTACCGTTCCAGCTCCGGCTCCTTTGGCGGCAGCTACCGCAGCGGTTCGTCCTCGCCTTACAAATACCAGAATCCTTACGCCGCCTCTCCCTCTGTGAGCGTGCGCGACCATTACCGCACGGATGGCACCTACGTCCTGCCCCACGTCCGCACGGCACCCAATGGCACGATAACGGACAACCTCAGCTACCGGGGCTACGGCACCATCCGCGTGCCGAGGTTTTGAGTGGCAATCAGCTTAAACTTGTGATCAACCGCGGCCTGAAGCTGGCCACTTCGGGCTGGGTTGTATTTCAGGGTTCGCAAAGTTGATTTTATAGAAAAAGACGCATTCACTCATAGTATGCGTGTTCTAGGAGTTGAAACTTGGCTTCGTGTGACTGCGCTCATGTTCAGTTGTTCCTCTGCCACATTAAAGGGCGCTGAGAACCCAACAATGGCTGAACTGCACGGGCCGGAATTCGTGATCGCAATTCGGGAAGCGCAAGAGCTTCACGAAAAAGCGGAGTCACTATTTTACCAAGCCGAATACGCGAAGGCATTCAAGCAGTTGGAAGACGCTCTAGCCATAGTCGAGAAATCACATGCCCGACGCTCGCAAGACTTGGTTACGCTGCTCACAACCACGGCTGAGGGACACCTCATCCTTGGTAGTCCTGCCGAGGCATTCAAGGTATTGACCCGCGCAATCGCTTTGGGTGAGCAGACTTTGCCCGCCAATCACCCTGTCTTGACCAGAAGCAGGAGGGATATGGCGATCACACAGTTAACATTGGGGGAATTGAAAACAGCAAAAACGGAACTGGATCGTTGCATTGCAATTCAAAGACAGCATTACGGCCGGAATCACATTGCGGTAGCCATCAGTGACCAGGTTTCCGCACTCGTTGATTTATCCGAAGGAAGATTGACGAATGCCGCCGAAACCCTGGCGCGATGTGCGGACGTAATTCGGAATGCCATTGGAGCACAGAGCTACCAGTTTGGCCTGAACCTTCACATTCAATCGCTAGTGGCGATGCATCAGGCCCGATTTCAAGACGCCCTGAAACTCTGCAACGAATGTGAGAGGACGCTGGAAGCGATGGTCGGTCCGGAGCACATGACACTTGCAAACGTCCGTATCACTTTGGCCACGGTGCGCCAGCAATTCGGTCAGTATGACGAAGTCATACCACTCCTACGGAAAAGTGTGATGACATTTGAGAAGACGTTGGGGAGAGACAATCCTCAAACTGCAAATGCATTGAATGCGTTGGGGTTGGCGCACTACTACCGAGGCGACTACTTGGAGGCCGAGCGTCTGCTTAGAAGATGTCTGGATATTCAGGAAAGTCACTTGGGCACCGCAAGCCAGGCCTATGCCGTGACATTGAACAACCTCACCTTGGCGTTGGGGACGCGAGGCATAGATAGGCTGGAAATCACAAAACTATACACGAATGCTATAGGAGTTATAGAAAGGGCACTGGGCAAGGAAAGTCCCGAACTTGCAACAGTTCTTTTGAACTGTGGGGCTCACATGAGCGTCGGTGGGATGCCAGATATAGCCAGACGGTTATATGCTGAAAGTTGGGCGATTCGAAACAAGGCGTTCGGTGAGGACCATCCAGCCGTTGCGGAGAGTTTGGCCGCCCTGGCTACCGCTTCAATGGAGTTGGGAGATTTGGATTACGCCCTTAAACTAGCGGATAAAAGCCTCGAAATCAGAAAAAGGTTCTTTGAGTCAAACCACCCGTCCATAGCGGACAGTTTGGACCTGCTCGCAGCGATACATTCCATTAAAGGGCAACATAATTCAGCCGTCAGGACACTTTTGCTAAGTGCCGTTGCAAAAGCCTCAACGCTGGGTCCAGACCATCCGCTCTCGATTCAGACGCTTGAATCCCTGACAGAGGAAGCCGTAAGGGCGAAATCAATTCTTAACGCATCAGTTGCAATCTCCAAAGCGCTGGGGGTGTAAAAATCTTTCTGTAAATTGTCTTTCTTCCACTTGGCACCACCCC
>CAYQCZ010000047.1:0-13971 GCA_964415955.1 uncultured Verrucomicrobiota bacterium
GCTTGATGTTGAGCCGTTCGATGGGTGTCGCCGTGGGTATGGCCAGTTGGGCCGCGCCATCAAGCACCGCCATCGTGATGCGTCCCCATGGCGCGGAGCCAATCGGGCCGATCACCCTCGGGCTTTTCCATGAGGTGTCATTGAAACCGGGTTTTTCCCATCCATTGGGGGCGCTTTCGGAGAACTTCCATGAACCGTCAGACACGATGGGATCCGAGGGTTTGTCCGAGTCGAGAATCAGCCACACCAGCAGTCCGGCGGCGCTGCCCTGGTTGTCGGCCTTGATGGCGATGGTGTTTTTGCCTTCGACCAGATGCTTGCGCACATCCATGAACACCGGTTTCTCCCATTCGGGAGCTTTCAATACGCTCAGGCCGTTGATGAACACTTCAGCGTTGTTGTCGCAGCTGACATAGAGCCTTGCCGCTCCGGTGCGCCGCACCACGCCGCCAAATTCCCTGCGGAAATACACCGTCTGTTTGTCGCGTGCTTCCGGAGCCCAGATCCACTGGGGCAAACCGTCCGAGGACGCCTTTGAAGCGGCCACGGGCGCGGCCTTGGCAGATTGTTTCGCCTTGGTGTCGTTGCCCTTCTTGGGAGCGGCCTTGCCGCCTGCCTTGGGCGCGGCAGGTCGGGGACCGCCTGCTTTCCGGGCGTTTTCAGGTATGTTCACTTCCGCCTCGGTCAGCACTTTTGACTTGGGCAGTTCCTTGAGCCGGACATCCTTGATCTGCACTTTCATGGAGGGACCACGGTGCACCTGGAAGGCCAGCAACCCTTCCAGTTCGCGCTCGGTTTCCTGGAGGTCGATGATCTCGGCCGTGATCTGGCCATTGAGCTTGTGGACCAGTTTGTTGCCCTGGGCGATGACGGTGTATTCGTTCCATTCGTCCAGTTTCGCTTCCACCGTGGGCATGGTGCCGGTGATCCATTTGTCGCCTTTCGCGTCGATCACGACCTTCTGGCCGTTCTGGGCCACGATGCCGCGACCGCGTTCATCGTAGAGCATGCCGTTGTTGGCCGGGGTGGCGTGGATGTCGCACTGGTAACCGCCGATGGAATACGGCCCGACCTCCTTCATTTCCTTGCTGCGATACTGGATGCCGGAGTTGTTGTTGCCGGTCAGGCGGACCTTCACCCGCAGTTCGAAATCCCGCAGCACGCCGCCGCGCCAGATGAGGAACTTGTTGTAGGGCAGCGGCTGGTCGGCATCGGTGGTGCCGGTGATGCAGCCGTCCTCCACCGTCCAATGCGCCGCCTCGCCATCCCAGCCGTCGAGGTTCTTGCCATTGAAAAGGGATTTGAAACCGCCATCGGCCGCGTGTGTGGAAACCGCGATCAACAGCGCCAGCAAGGTGAAAACTGTGCGATTCATGGGTGTTAAAGCGCGCGGATTACAGCACAGGGCCAGGCGGGGCGCAACGGCGGCCTTGACGGGCGGGGGATGGACGATCGATTCCGCGCATGTGCCCGCCCTCATTTTCAATTTGGCCTCCGGGCTTCCACTGGCGACACTGCGCGCCATGGAACCAGCCCCTGCCCAACTGGCATGAACCCGCCTTCACACGCCGCCTCCCACCCGTCGTGGCTGCGGGGGTTCTGGTCGCTTTTTTTCACGCAGTTTCAGGGGGCGTTCAGCGACAACGTGTTCAAGTTCCTCGTGATCTTTCTGATCATGAGCCGCACCTCCGCCGGGACGCGCGACCAATACATCTCCATCGTGCTGGCGGTGTTTTCGCTGCCCTTCCTGCTTTTCTCGATGGCGGGCGGCCACCTGGCGGATCGCCACCCCAAGCGCTCCGTCATCGTGGCCACCAAGGTCGCCGAGATCGGGATCATGCTGCTGGCGACACTCGGGCTTGCGATGGAAAGCATCCCGCTGCTTGTGGGCGTGGTGTTCTTGATGAGCGTGCAGAGCGCGTTTTTCGGGCCCTCGAAATACGGCACGCTGCCCGAGTTGCTGCCGCCGCCCAGGCTTTCATGGGGCAACGGCATGATCGGTCTGGGCACCTTCATGGCGATCATCACCGGCAGTGTGACCGGGGCGGAACTTTACAAACGGCTGGAAGGAAAGCTCGGCTGGGCGGGTGTCGTGCTGATCGCCCTGGCCGTGGCCGGCTTTGTGGCAAGTCTGGGCGTGCTGCGCCTCCCTGCCGCCAATCCCACCAAGCGATTTCAGGCCAACTTTCTGGGTGACCTCTGGCGGAACATGCAACGGGCCGGAAGCGACCGGGTATTGACCCTGGCGATGGTGGGCAGCGTGTATTTCTGGTTTCTGGGTGCACTGTTCGGGGAGCCGACCATTCTTGTTTACAGCAAGGATGTGCTGCGTCTGGAGGACGAGTCGCAGATCAGCCTGCTGCGGGCGTGTCTGGCCATCGGCATCGGCGTGGGAAGCGCGGCGGCGGGCATCCTGTCCGGGCGCAAAATCGAATACGGGCTCATTCCGCTGGGGGCTTTTGGACTGGCGGCCTGCGGGGCGCTGCTGGCATGGCCGGGCATTTCTGCCGGCACCGTGGCGCTGCTGCTCGGCGCCCTGGGATTTTCCGGCGGTTTTTTCATCGTGCCCATCAACGCCCTGATCCAGCACCGGCCGGATGCGAAGGACAAGGGATCGATCATCGCCACCAACGCCTGGATGACCTCCCTGGGCGTGTTTCTGGCGTCCGGTGTCTTTTGGGTGCTGCGCACGGCTCTCAAGCTGGAACCTGGCACCATCTTTCTCATCGGGGCGGGTGTGACCCTTGCGGGCACCGCCTATGCCGTGCGTTTGATGCCCGACTCGTTGCTGCGTCTCCTTTTCTGGATGCTCACGCACTCGCTTTACCGCATCCGCGTGGACGGACGTGAAAACATTCCGGAAAAGGGCGGTGCTTTGTTTGTGTGCAATCACCTTTCCATGGCCGACGCCATCTGGTTGCAGGCGGCGGTGAACCGCCCCATCCGCTTCATCATGTTCAAGGGCATGTTCGACAAGCCCTTCATCCGTCCCTTCGCCAAAGTCATGGGTGCCATCCCCATTTCCTCTGAACTGCGTCCGCGCGACATGATCAAGGCATTGCAAACCGCCAGTGAAGCGATCCGCAACGGCGAGATCGTCTGCATTTTTGCGGAGGGCCAGATCACGCGCATCGGCCAGATGCTGCCCTTCCGGCGCGGTTTCGAGCGCATCATGGAGGACGTCGATGCGCCCATCATTCCGGTTGCACTGGATGGTGGATGGGGCAGCATTTTCAGCTTTGAGGATGGAAGGTTTCTTTGGAAATGGCCGCGGCGTGTTCCGTATCCCATCGCCATCAATTTTGGCCCGGCCATGCCGAAGGACTCCACGCCGTTCGCCGTGCGTGAAGTGGTGCAGCGCCTGCAGGCGGATGCGTGGAAACACCGTCGCGACACCATGGAGCCGTTGCATCGCGCCTTTGTCAGGACGGCTCGCAGACACCCGCGCCGGTTCGCCATGGCGGATGCCACCACGCCCGGTGTGAACTTCGGCGAGGCGTTGGTGCGGTCCGTGTTCCTTGCCCGCCGGTTGGGTCCGCATTGGAAGGGGCAGGAAATGATCGGCCTGCTGCTGCCGCCGTCCGTGCCCGGGGCGTTGGCAAACTACGCCGCGCTGCTGAGCCGCAAGATTCCGGTGAATCTGAACTACACCCTGAGCGAAGAGGCCATCGTCGCCTGTGTGAACCAGTGTGGCATCAAAACCATCGTCACATCGAAGAAGTTTCTTGAGGCGGTGAAACTCAGGCTGCCTGGTGAAGTGTTGTATCTGGAAGACATCGCGGCCAGCGCTGCTGGCGGTGAGAAAGCCTGTGCGCTGCTGCTGGCAAAGCTGGCTCCTGCCGTTTTGCTGGAGCGTGCTTTGCAAGACACTGACAACTCACAAGTTATTCCCTCTCCCCTTGGGACAAGGGGAGAGGGCCAGGGTGAGGGGTTGGCTTCGGCAATTCGGGAAACACCCCTCACCCGTCCTGCGGACACCCTCTCCCCTCATCCGATGAAGGGAGAGGGAAAGACCGCTCCGCTCGACCTCCTCGCCACGGTCATCTTCTCCAGCGGCAGCACCGGTGATCCCAAGGGAGTCATGCTCTCCCATTACAACGTCGGTTCCAACATCGAACAACTCGGCCAGGTGTTTGCACTTGGCGGAAAGGACCGCATCCTTGGTGTGCTGCCATTTTTTCACTCCTTTGGTTTTACAGGCACACTGTGTTTGCCGGCGGTGCTGGGTGTGGGTGTGGTGTATCATGCCAATCCACTGGATGCCAAAACCATCGGCCCGCTCATCCATGAACATGCGGTGACGTTCGTGCTCGCCACGCCGACTTTTCTTCAGCTTTACCTCCGCGGATGCACCCCGGAACAGTTTGGCAGTGTGCGTCTGATCATGGTGGGTGCTGAGAAGCTTCCGGAACGGCTGGCCAATGCGTTTGAGGAGAAATTCGGCATCCGTCCGGTGGAAGGCTATGGCACGACAGAATGTTCCCCTGCGGTGACGGTCAACACGCATGACTTCCGCGCGGCGGGATTCAGGCAGGTGGGTGCCAAGCGCGGCAGGATCGGCCATCCACTGCCCGGCTTGAGCGTGCGCATCGTGGATCCCGACACCATGGAGTCGCAGCCCGTGGCGCAGCCCGGCTTGTTGCTGGTGAAAGGGCCAAACGTGATGCAGGGCTATCTGGGCAGGCCCGGGAAGACGGCAGAGGTGTTGAGGGATGGCTGGTATGTTACCGGTGACATCGCGGCGCTGGACGAGGATGGGTTTCTGCAAATCACCGACCGCCTGAGCCGCTTCAGCAAGATCGGCGGCGAGATGGTGCCCCATATCAAGGTGGAGGAAACGCTGCATGAACTGGCGGGCGTCACCGAGCAGTCCTTCGCTGTCACCGGCCTTCCCGATGAGAAAAAGGGTGAAAAACTTGTCGTGCTTCACAGGCTTTCCGGGGATGCCCTGAAGGCTGTGCTCGAAAGGCTTGCCACTGCGGAACTGCCCAATCTATGGAAACCCAGGGCCGACCAGTTTTTTCACGTGGACACACTGCCCTGCCTTGGAAGCGGCAAGCTCGACCTGCGCAGGATTCGTGAAATCGCCGCAGAACGACAGCCGGGCGGTCCCGTTGGTTGAGCCGCAGGGATTGCATCCGCCAGAAACCACACGTCCTTTCATCACACGTTGACTGCCTGCAAGCGGTGCGATCCGTGCTGATGAACCAGCAGATGGGAATGCCCTTCACGGCGGCAGCCAGCAGCGCCCCATGAATCATTCAAACAGCGGGACGCAGGCCCGAGCCGGCGGAGCTTCATCTGTTGTCAATCATCCAACGGTTCCAAATGCCACAATGACGATTGTCATCCCGAAGATCACATCAGGTTCGCATCGTGTCGGCAGACCGGATGTCCTGTGAACGAAGAACGCCGGATGACCTCCAGCCAGGCCCAGCCTGTGACGCAGCCCATGGCGTAGTAGGGAAAATCACCCCAGTCGAACACATCGCCGATCAAGGCGCGCCCCATCATGGTTGCGCGAACGACCTCCAGAAACGGTGGATGCCACAGTTGGAGGAATTCCAGCGTGCACGTGATCAGGAAGACGGCAGCGGCGATGCGCGCCGACCTGATGCGCGGGAGGAACACCGCGGTGAGAAGGCACCAGAAAAGCTCATAGAAAAAACCTCCCAGCGAGGCGCGCATCCAGCCGGACCCCGGCCCGTCGTAAAGTTTTGTGGCCAGTCCCAGCGGCACGATGCAGAGGAGCGACAGGATGCAGGCGAATCTCGCCTTGCGGTGGGCTTCATTGCGGACTGCCTCGTGAGGGGACGCGGTCACCGGAAGAGTGCGCCACCGATCAAGGATGGCGCGTTTTTGAGGGCCACCTCACTGATGACGCCTGCGAGGTCCGCGCCCGTGCGCACATTGGTGAGGATGCGGTTGTTGAAGTTCACCTTCACCTCCCTTGGTTTGCGGTTGGGATTGTCCATGTCCATGAACTTCAACGAGCCGATGGTCATGTTGACCGTGTCGATGCCGGTGAATTGAAGCCCGGGCACGTTGCTGGTGGCGCGTTGTTTCTGCAGCGCGAGGAGGTTTTCGAGATTCGTCCGGCCATCCCTGGCCTCGACGATGTTGACCTCGGTGAGGTTGAGCCTGAGCAGCCGCAGGTGCAGTTCGCGCTTCAGGCAGGCGCCCCGGTCGTATTCGACATGCAGTTCGGGCATGTCCACGAACACGCCGCCACCGAACTCGGGGCGGTTAAACACCTTGAAATCCTGGATGGTCACGGTGGGCGAAAACAGGGCGATCTCGAACCTGCCGATGCGCACGTCCATGCCGGTCTCGGCGCGGAGGCGGTTTTCGGCCAGTCCCTTGACGAGGCCGTCCTTGAGCAGCAGCAGCGCCACCACCAGCACGATCGTCAGGATCAACAGCCGGAACGCCCAGCGCATGACAAACTTGACCATGCCCATGCTTACCACGGGCGCACCGGGGCGACAATGTTGCGCGTCGTGGGCGGGCGTTGCATTCGGGTTCCGGCCAAGTATTCTTCCCCCATGCCTGCATCCCGACCCGCACGTCCGGCCAATCCGCTGGAACCGCAAATCCGCGCATTGATCGCGGCGGCGGGCGGCGGTCGCAACGAGGATTTGGTCGGGGACATCATCGAAACCGCGCTGAAACTGCTGAGAGATGTGCAGCATCGCGGTGATGTGAAGGTGATCCAGACCGCCATGCGCGAGCTGCGCTATTCCTTCAAGCTCTTCGAGCCGTATTCGGATGTCCGCAAGGTGACGATCTTCGGGTCGGCGCGCACCCAGCCCAGCCGCATCGAGTATCAACAGACGGTGGAGTTCGCCCGCCGCATCGCCGAAGCCGGATGGATGGTGATCACGGGGGCCGGGCCGGGGATCATGCAGGCCGGGCACGAGGGTGCCGGGGCCGAGAAGAGCTTCGGGGCCAACATCCGGCTGCCCTGGGAGCAGGGCGCCAATCCGGTCATTGCCGAGGACAAGAAGCTCGTCACCTTCAAATACTTCTTCACGCGCAAGCTCACCTTCATCCGGCAGTCCCACGCCATCGCGCTGTTTCCCGGTGGATTTGGGACGCTGGATGAGGCGTATGAAACGCTGACCTTGATGCAGACGGGCAAAAGCCAGCTCATGCCGCTGGTGCTGGTGGACAAGCCGGGGGGCACCTACTGGAAGAGCTGGGACAAGACCGTGCGCGAACACCTGCTGCGCAACCAGCTCATTTCTCCGGAAGATCTGCACCTCTACAATGTCACCGATGACACGTCCGAAGCGGTGAGGATCATCACCCGGTTCTATCGCAACTACCATTCCAGCCGGTTTGTGCGCGATCTGCTGGTGATCCGTCTCAAAAACGCCCCGTCCCCCACGGCCATCCAGGCGCTCAACGAGGACTTTGCAGACATCATCGAGGGTGAGCCGGTGCACATCGCGCCTCCGTCGATCGAGGATCAGGAGGATGCCTCGCATCTGGATTTGACCCGCATCGCCTTCGGGTTCAACCGGCAGGACTACGGCCGGCTGCGCCAGATGATCGATGCTTTGAACGGGCTTTGACGCCCGGGGCACACGCGTTCCCATCACATGAGATCACGCAATTGCATGACAGCGGCGGCCCTGTTGCTGCTGTTGTTGAACCAGGCCTTCGCCCAGGGCAGCAGGGAGGATTACCAGCGCGCCCTCTCCGTGAGGCAGCTTGCGCAGAACAAGGTGTTTCGGGACGTCGTCAAGCCGCACTGGCTGCCGGACAGCACCCGCTTCTGGTATCAGGTCCAGACAGGACCGAAGGAACACGAGTTTGTGATGGTGGATGCGGCGGCGGGAACACGCACGCCGGCGTTCGATCATGCGCGCCTTGCCGATGCGCTTGTGACAGCCGGGGCTGCAAGGGTCCGCAGGGAAGCGCTGACCCTGAGCGGCCTGACCTTCGATGCGGCTGCGTCCACAATGACGTTTCGCTTCGATGGCAGGAGCTGGGAGTGCTCCTTTGAGGATTATGTCCTGAAGGAGGTTCCGCCCAAGCCAGCCGGTGCGGGACAGCCTTTGAAGGACATGCCTGGGCGCAGCCGTGGTGGTGGAGAGGAAACGGGCATCATTTTCATCAACCGCACCCGTGCCGAGGTGAAGCTTTGGTGGATCAGCACGGATGGCGAACGCCGGAGTTACGGCAGCGTCCCACCCGGCGGACGTCACAGCCAGCATACGTTCGAGGGGCACGTGTGGATGGTGAGTGATGCGGCAGGCAAACCCATGGCATGGACCATTGGTGAACGCACCCCAACCGAGTTTGAGATCACAGGAGATGCCCCGGACGGTGGGCGTGAAACCTCAAGGAAGTCCGGGAAGACCGTGTCTGACAAGGACTCGCGTGGGACAGCCTTCATCAAAGACCACAACGTGTGGCTGCGAGACAGTCGGACCCGTGAGCAGACACAACTGAGTTTCGATGGTTCAGCCACCAACGCTTACAAGGGCCAGTTCCACTGGTCGCCGGATGGCCGCCGGCTGGTGGTGGTGCAGGAGGAGCCTGCGCAGGAACACACTGTCCATGTCGTGGAATCTTCCCCCAAGGATCAGGTGCAGCCCAAGCTTCACAGTTTCAACTATCTCAAGCCGGGCGACCGCATCGCCCATCCGCGCGTGCGGATGTTCGATGTGGAGGCACGCAGGCCTGTGGAGGTCGGTGACGACCTGTTTCCCACCCCGTGGAGCATCGGCGGCATCCGCTGGCTTCCGGGCGGCAGGGAGTGCGCCTTTCTTTACAATCAGCGCGGGCACCAGCGGCTGTGCGTGCTCGCGGTGCATGCCGACACTGGCAAGGTGAGGACCATCGTGGAGGAGCGCAGTGACACGTTCATCGACTACTCGCAGAAAATGTTTCTGCACTGGCTGGATGCGAGCGGCGAAATGCTGTGGATGAGCGAACGGGACGGGTGGAACCACCTGTGGTTGCATGATGTTGCCAGTGGAGAGGTGAAACGACAGGTCACGCGCGGCCCGTGGGTCGTGCGCAGGGTGGAACGTGTGGATGAAGCCGCCCGTCAGGTGTGGTTCTGGGCTGGTGGCGCGGTGTCAGGCCAGGATCCCTATCATCAACACCTCTGCCGTGTGAACCTCGATGGCACCGGTTTCATTGTCCTCACACCAGGCGATGGCATGCACTCCGTGGAGTTTTCGCCGGACAGGGAGTTGTTCATCGACACGTGGTCGCGGGTGGATTTGCCGCCGGTCACAGAACTGCGCCGGTCGGGGGATGGCAGCCTCGTCTGTGCGTTGGAGCGGGCGGACGCGTCCGCACTGCTGGCCGCCGGGTGGAAGGTTCCGGAACGCTTCGTGGCCAGGGGCAGGGACGGGCGGACGGACATTTTCGGCATCATCATCAAGCCGTCCCGGTTCGATCCCGCCGTGAACTATCCTGTCATCGAGGAGATATACGCCGGGCCGCATGGTGCGTTTGTGCCGAAGGCCTGGGGGCTTCAGCCGCGTCAACATGCCATGGCGGAACTCGGATTTGTGGTGGTGCAGATCGACGGCATGGGCACGAACTGGCGTTCGCGTGAGTTTCATGACGTGGCCTGGAAGAACCTGAAGGATGCCGGTTTCCCGGATCGCATTGCCTGGATCAAGGCGGCTGCGGCCACGCGGTCATGGATGGATCTTTCACGCGTCGGCATTTATGGCGGCAGCGCCGGAGGACAGAACACGCTGTCAGGCCTGCTGCATCATGGCGAATTCTACAAGGCCGGTGTCGCGGACTGCGGTTGCCATGACAACCGGATGGACAAGATCTGGTGGAACGAAGCCTGGATGGGCTGGCCGGTGGATGCCAGCTATGCCGACAATTCCAATGTGACCCATGCGCACAAATTGACCGGCAAACTCATGCTGGTGGTGGGGGAGCTCGACCGTAATGTGGACCCGGCCAGCACGATGCAGGTGGCCGATGCGCTGGTGAAGGCGGACAAGGATTTCGACCTGCTTGTGGTGCCCGGTGCAGGCCATGGCGCGGCGGAGACACCGTATGCCAGCCGCCGGCGGATGGATTTCTTCGTGCGCCATCTGCATGGCCGTGAGCCCAGATGGTAAAGGCCACCCATCTTCTGTGACGTGCAGTTCATCCGGGCATGACGGCTGGCGCCACTTGAACCCGGCGGACCGGCCGTTTCCAAAGGCGCCTCCCTGGGGCAATGAACGTGCCGTGCGCGGTGCACACACCCTCCTCGCGAACCCATCACGCATCCATGCATGAAAATCGTGGTAACAATTCGTCTCCCGGTGTGTCATGCAGTAGTGATGTGCATCCGTCGGCGGCTTTCGGATGTCACTCCTCGGGGCGTGACATTCCATGACCGGAAGATAGGGTGCCCTGCGATCAACCTGAGCTGCCCATGAATTCCAAAGCCTTCCTCGCCATCTCCCTGCTCGCCAATGCCGTGCTGGCCTATCTGGCCTTCAAACCCTCCGCGCCGGTTGGTGAACCGGGTGCTGATGGGGATGCTTCACGCAAGCCGCCCGCCCTTGTGGCCAGGCCCGCGGTCAAAGTGGTGGAGCAAACAGTGACCAACACGCTGGTCAAACGCTTCACATGGGAATCGGTGGAATCCCCCGACTACAAGGAATACATCGCCAACCTCCGTTCCGTGGGCTGCCCCGATGAAACCATCCGTGACATCATCATCGCCGACGTCAACAAGCTCTACGACGCAAAGAAGAAACAGATTCGCAGCACCGGGAAAAAGTTTGAGTTTTGGAAGGGCGGCAATCCCATGGCCATGCTGACGGGCGATTCCGAGACGTCGCAGAAAATCCGTGAGTTGGAGGAGGAAAAGAACGGCGTGCTGCGCGCCCTGGGCATCGAGCCGGACTACAAGATGGCCGCCGCCCAGTTGATCAACCCCCTGGACAACATATTGGACTTCCTTCCGGACGACAAGAAGGGCGCGATCGTGAAACTGCTGACTGACATGCAGACCAAAATCACCAAGTCCATGGAGGGTGGAGGCCAGCCCGACCCGGTGGAAATCGCGAAGGCGCAGAAGGACATGGAGGCGGCGGTGAAACAACTGCTGACGCCGGAGGAGGCGCTGGATTTCGACCTGAGAATGTCGATGACCGCGAACATGATGCGCATGCAGGTGGCGGGCTGGGATCCCGGTCAGGAGGAGTTTCTGGATGTGTTCAAGCTGAGGAAGGCGTTTGATGACGAGTTCAGCCCCATGACCCGCGCCAACGAATCCGAGGATGAACGCAAGCGACGTGAGGCGGCCGAGAAGCAGCTCAAGGAGCAGATCAAGCAGTCCCTGGGGCCCGAGCGCTACCAGGATTATGAACTCTCACAGGACTGGCAGTTTCAGCAGACGTTGCAGAATCTGAAACGCGCCGACCTGGGCGTGACCGAGGCGAAGATGGTCATGGACATGAAGAAACTGGCCGAGGAGCAGGCGAAGACGCTCCGCAGTGACAAGAACCTCAGCAACGAGGACAGGACCGCCGCACTGGCTGCGATCCAGACGGAGACCGAGGCATCCTTGAAGCGTGCGTTGGGCGACAAGGGTTGGGAGCAATACAACCGTGGCTATAACGCGAGCTGGTTGAAGAATCTCGCGCCCAAAGCACCTCAGAGCACAGGCACGACGAAGTAAAAGCCGGTCACGTCGGTATCAAACAGCAGCCTCCATCACCTCGATGGTTTGTGTCAGTGCGTGACTCGCGCCCGGCTTGATCTGGCGGGTGTCAGGCCCGGCGTTGGCAGTTTCCACACAGACCATGGTGTGGAAGCCGTCATCCGGGAAATCAGCCAGTTTCGCAGCCTTGGCAGACCATGGGTTCCAGATGACCGTGGAGCGACTGCCGGATTTGCCCACCTGCAGGATGCGCTTTCCTGCAATGTCGCGCACAAGACATGCGTCTTCCGTGCCGATGTAGATGCGGTCCACCTCCTGATCGATCACTGCACGACCGGCATGTCGGCGGATGATCCGCCCTGCCGTCAGGTCGATGTAGTCCCGGCCGTCCAACCCGTCGATTTGCACCGTGTGAATGTCGGAAACGGCGAAGTAACTGTGCAGGGCGGCGCTGACCAGCGCCTCGTGATTTGACGTGTTGTGGGTGGTGAGGGTCACCTCCAGCGACCGCCCCACAAGAACCCGCAGTTCCAGCCGGAATGCGTGCGGCCACATTGCACGCGTGTCTGTTGTGTCCTGGAGATGCAGCCGGAGTTCAGTGCGTTCATCGGGCAGGCAGCCTGCGTGAACGAAGGACCATTCCATTGTGCGGACGAAACCGTGCTGCGGTTTGGAGGGGTCGGCAGGGTGAGGCCCGAACCAGGGCCAGCATACCGGGATGCCGCCACGAATCGCCTTTCCCGGCTGAAACAACGCCTGCGGGCTCAGCCACAACACAGGTGCCTGCCCACGAGGCTGGAAGGCGGTCACCGTCGCGCCATGAAGATACACCTCCGCGCCCGCGTGCGGGTTGGAGACGACGGCCTTGGGAAGGCCGCCCCGGCCTTCAACGAACTGCACCACGCCCGGCATGGCGTGCCGTTGATTGAGGGTGTCGATCATCGTGCGATCCGGAATGGGCGGGGGTTTCAGAGGGCTTTTTCCAGGCTGTGACAGACGGTTTTCAGTATCTGGATGCGCGCGAATTTCTTGTCATTGCCGGCCACCAGCGTCCACGGCGCAAACTCCGTGCTGGTGCGGGCGACCATTTCGTTGACCGCCTGTTCGTAGGCGTCCCATTTCTCGCGGTTGCGCCAGTCTTCATCGGTGATTTTGTGCTGCTTGTAGGCCACCTTCTGGCGGTCCTTGAAGCGTCGCAACTGTTCTTCCTGGCTGATGTGCACCCAGAACTTGTTCACCACGATGCCATGGCCGGTGAGTTGCTCCTCGAACTCGTTGATCTCGTGGTAGGCCCGCGACCACTCCGCCACGGAGGCGAATTTTTCCACCCGTTCCACCAGCACGCGGCCATACCATGAGCGGTCGAAGATGGTGGTGAATCCGCCCCGCGGCAGATGTCTCCAGAAACGCCAGAGATAATGCTGCGCACGCTCCTCATCCGTGGGCGCAGCAATGCCGATGACACGATACAGCCGGGGGTCCATCGCCTGTGTGACCCGTCGGATGGCGCTGCCCTTTCCAGCGGCGTCCCATCCTTCGAACACCATCACTGCGGACTGCTTCTTCTCATGGGCCGCCCATGCGAGCTTGCTCAGCCTGGTTTGCAGCGCGGCCAGCTCCCTGCGGTAGCTGGAGGATGAGATGTTCTGGGAGAGGTCCACATGCGCGAGCAGTGAACCTGCCCTGTCGTGGGCGATGGCGGTGATGCTGGCCGGCCTGGATTTCGCTGGGGGCGCTTTTTTCTTTTTGCTCCGCGCCTGCTTGATGTGGCGTTTGATGGCGTCGCGCAGAATGCAGGCTGCGGTGTATTCACGATGCCGCACGTCGGTGGCTTCGATCACATGCCATGGTGCGGCGCCGGAATCCGTGTGGCGCAGGGCGCGCTCGGATACTTTGCGAAAGCGGTCGTAGAGACGGAAGTGCTTCCAGTCGTTCGGCGTGGTCCGCCCGCGCTTCTCAAGTTCCTTGAGGGCCTTGCGTTGTTCCTTCTTTGACAGGTGGAGCCAGAACTTCACCACCAACGCCCCGTCGTCGGTCAGCATCTTCTCGAACGATGTGATGTGTTCGAGCGCGGCATCGAACTGGCTGCCCTTGGTCTGGCGGCAGACACGGCGGATGATGGGTTCGCTATACCAGGAGCCAAACAAGATGCCGATGCGTCCCCTGCCGGGCATGGCACGCCAGAAGCGCCAGTAGGGCGGGCGTTCAAGCTCCTCCTCGCTGGGTTTCCAGAAGGCGTGGGTTTCCACCCCGCGCGGGTCCAGCCACTCGTTGAGCCGGTGCACAAGATCGCCTTTGCCAGCGCCGTCCGCGCCCGAAATGATGAC
>CAYQCZ010000048.1:0-9435 GCA_964415955.1 uncultured Verrucomicrobiota bacterium
CGAACATGAAGAAGAACCTCGGCCTCTCGCTCGGCATGTGGAACAGCCAGACCGTCCTGCTCGCGCTCATTAAGAAAGGCCTCACGCGTGAAGCCGCCTACAAACTGTGCCAGGACGCCGCGATGAAGACATGGGAAGTCAAACACGCCGGCCGCGACGATGCGGATTTCGTGGAAGTGCTCAAAGCCACTCCGGAGGTGGCCAAGCACTTCAAGAAAGGCGAACTGGAGAAGCTCTGCTCGCTGGACTTCCATTTCAAGGAAGTGAACAACCGGTTCAAGAAGCTGGGGCTGTAGCCATGCATAGACACGAATTCGCGTAAATGAAAACTCCGCGTTGCATCGTGATTGCCGGGCCAAATGGTGCCGGCAAGACGACCTTTGCGCGCGAATACCTGCCAAAGGACGCAGGCGTGATTCATTTCGTGAATGCGGACCTTATCGCTGCCGGTTTGTCACCGCTACGTCCGGAACTCGCCGCATTATCCGGTGGGCGACTCCTGTTGTCGGAGTTGGATCGCTTTGCCAAGGCCCGGACGGATTTCGCGTTTGAATCCACCCTCAGTGGTTTTGGCTATCTGGGACGATTGCGAAAATGGAAGGCCGATGGCTACCGGATTGAAATGGTGTTCTTGCGGCTGATTTCGCCACAACTGGCTTTGCGCCGGATCGCCGCCCGTGTGAAGCAAGGCGGGCACCACGTCCCCCGTGCTGATGTCATCCGTCGGTTCGCCCGAGGTTGGCGGAACTTTGAAACCACCTACAAACCGCTGGCGGACACCTGGGCGGTGTATGATAATTCTGGCGATAAACCCGTCCTGATGGAGACAAACGCATGAAGGCAAAGAACGGCAAACACGCGACCAAAGCTTTTACGACCAAAGTAGGACGCGCCCTGCGCCGCGCTGCTCAAGCGGCCCGGAAAACCGCCCGTGTCCATGGCACGCCAATCTACGTGTGGCAGGATGGCACGGTAGTCGCGCAGAAGCCATGAATCAGGGTTGCCACGAATCCCTCGGCACCCGGCTTGCCCCGCTCTTCACCAGCGGCTTTTTCCGCCCGCTCGCCCGCCCGACGGCGGCGGTGTATGTGGATTGCGCGGAAAGGCTCGCAGAAGCTGCGGATGAGAGTGGGCAGCTTCCCCATGACGAGGCTAGGCTGCTCATTCGTGATGTGATAGCCGGACATTCTGATGTTCAGTTGGAAGCGGACGAGGGCGGCCAGTTCCGGGACTTGCAACAGCGCGCCGGCCAGTTCTTCAACAAGCTGCTGGAAATCCACTGGCTCGAATCGCGCCGCGTCAGTCTTGATGAAAACTTCGTCCTCCTCGCCCCGCAGTTGCACCGGCTGCTCCGGCTGTTGCGCGATCTAGCGGAAGACCGGCCTGCGGAACTCAAGGACTTTGCCGCTACTCTCCGCTCCCTTTGTCGCGACCTCTTGGCAGAGGGTGCTCTCGACCCCAATCGCCTCGGCCCGGAGGAAATGCGCCAAACGGTGAAAGACCTGCTGTATCGCGCCGGAAGCGCGGGCGACCAGATGCATGCCGTGGAGTCGCTCATCCTCCAGCATGAGACCGCCCAGCGCACCAGCGGCTCGGCGAAAGAGACACTCGACCGCTTTCTCGTCGAGTTCCACGCCGGTCAGCACATGGTTTGTTACGACGCCTTGCAGGAGGCGGGATTGATTCCCCGGCTGGCCGCCGCGCGCAACGTCGCTCAAGAGGCGCTGAACGACCCGTTCACCAAGCAGCGGCTCGCGGAAGGTCTCGCGGCGCACGCAATACTCGATTCCGTGGATGCCTATGGCGAAGCCGAACGGCAGCTCGCCAAGCTCGAACGTCTGCTCGGAGCCATCCCGAAAAAGCAGCGGCTCATTGATGGGCGCATGGCGGACTTCAGCCGTCTCTCCGACGCTCGCTACCGCTACCAGACCGAGCTGCGTGGGCGGAAGCCCGAGCAGGTGAAGGCTTACCTTGATGCCTCTGCCGCGCTCCACGCGGGCAAATCCTTCGCCGACCTCGCCGATGAGCCGGGGATGCCGCTGCTTTCTCCGATGGTGGAAGTGCTGTTCGGCCGGGATTCGCTTTCCCCACAGCGGAAGCAACGGATGCCGGTGGATTTGTCCGTGGCCGCTCCACCGGATGACTCCGGCCCCGGAGCCGCGCAGGATGAAATCCGCCGTCGCAACCTGAACGTCCTCACGCCGCAGCGCGCCGCGAAGTTCGTCGAGCGCCACCTGCCCGCGAAGGGCGCGCGCATCTCCACCGAGACCCTGCGCGTCAGCATCGAGGATGACCTGCTGGATTTGTTGGCCGTGCTGGCCTTCGACCGCGGCCCGTCCGCCAACGGTGCGCACCGCACGGTCCGCTGGCGCGTGCATCCGGTCCGCGCGGACTTCGGCACCGAGCCGGCGCGCATCCCGCGCGATGCCGAGGCGGGCCGCTTGATGGAACGATTCACCTTGGAAAGGACGCACTGAATGGCTCTCCCGTGGCCTACCTTCTCAACCTGGCACCGCATCCGCGAGGAAGACCGCGCGGCCATTTCCGACGTGCTTGCCGAGCTGCTCGCGCACGGTGCGCTGCTGGGCGACACGGGCCGCGACCGCGAGTTGTTCCTGCTGGCCCGCGAGCATCAAACCGAGCTGGCCGAATACCTCGCGCCGCTGCATCTGGAACTCTACGCCGACCCGGACAAACCCATCTTCTACGTCCGTCCCGTGCCCGGCGACTGCGGCCTGATGGCGCGGTTCAACAAGGCCGAGACCCTGCTCGTGCTCACGCTCTGGCGGCTCTACCACGACGCGCGGATGGCGGCGGTTTCCGAAACCGTGGTGGTGTCCGCAAACGACGTTTGGCAGCGGCTGAAACTCTACTTCGAGACCCTCACCCCGCCGACCGAGGCGCATTTGCGGGAGATGTTGGGCCGGCTGCGGAACCGCCGCCTCGTCCGCCTCGAATGGGCGGAGGACGCCGCGCGTTTCGGCGAGTCGCAGATTGAAATCCTGCCCACGCTCGCGCGGGTGATTCCGTTCGAGGACGCGGTGGCTTGGGAGCAGCAGGCCGCGCTGTATCGCCAGCCCACGCCCGACGCGGCGAAGGAGGAGCAGTCGTGAGCCAGCGCATCTCCCTCACGCGCGTCATCGCCATCCACTGGTATGGCTTCCGGCAAATCTTCGACGTAGAGGACAACGTGCTCATCTCCGGCGCGTTCGGCACCGGCAAGTCCGCGCTGCTGGACCTGATGCAATACGTCCTGCTCGGCGGAGAGAAGCAGTTCAACCGCGCCGCCGCCGGTAACGCGCGCGGCCGCGACCTCGTCGGCTACTGCCTTGGCGACACGAACCAGCCGGGGCGCGAGGGCGGTCGGCATTTCCTCCGGCCAAGTGGCGTTACGCTCGTCGCCTTGGAGTTCACCCGGCCCGCCGAGCGCGGGAAGCAGGAGGCCAAGCGCGAGACGTGGGGCATCCGCATCGAGTTCTCCAGCCCGGACGCCGCGCCCCGGCAGACTTACTTCTGCGTGCCCGATCGGCTCGAATACGCCGCGCTCGCCCCTGATGGCAAAACCTTGCTGGCCGACGACGCCTTCCGCACCTGGCTCCGGCGCGAGTATGGCAACGAGAGCCTGTTCTCCTTGCAGCGCGAATACCTCGCCGAGATGGCCGCGCCGCGCCACCTGAACTTCGATGCCGCCGCCTTTCACCGCACGTTCCCCAAGGCCATCGCCTTCGAGCCGGAGGAGCACGTCGGCAAGTTCATCCGCGAGTTCATCCTGGAAGAAAGCCCGCTGGACGTTCGCGAAGTCCGCTCCGCCCTCCGCGCCTACGACGACACGCGCAAGCGGCTGGAAAAGCAGGAGGACGAAGCTGCGTTCCTCCGTCGTATCGGCGAGCATCACGCGAGCTACGAAGCCGCGCGGCGCGAAGAGGCCGTGCTGCGCCACACGGGCCTCGCGCTCAAGCTGCTCCAGGCTGAGGAGCGCCGCGACCGCCACGCCGCAGAGCTGAAGCGGCTGGAGGCGGAGCACGCGGATGATGTGAAGGCGTTGCAGCAGGCCCAGCAGCAGGCGGAGAATCTCCGCCACTTGCTGGATGCAGTGCGGTTTGAAATCCAGAGCGACCCGGAAGGTGGCAAATTGGCCCAGCTCAACTCCGAGAAGGAACGACTGGCCAAGGAAGTTCGTGCTCTTCAGGACGCTCGGCAGACGGTTCAGAAGCGCCTCGATGACCGGCATTACCGCTGGGTGAACTGGCTCAAGCACGGCGCGGTGCTCCCGCTCGAAGGCTTGCGCGACGCGCTCACGGTGGATGACGCGTTGCTCGCCAACCTCCGCTCCGGCACCGATGCGGAACGACTGGCTGCGATGCAGAAGCTGGCGGGGCGGTTCAACGAACTGTGGGATGCCATAAAAGACTTGGTAGCTCCGTTGAAGCGGGACATTGACGCTTTGGAAAAGCGGCTCCAGCAGCTCGCCACCGACTCGGAAAACCTCAGCAAGGGCCAGACACCCGGCGCGTTCCCGCTCTTCCAAGCCATCCACCAGAAACTCGGCAACCGCGTCGAGCAACTGGGCCGGCTCATCGAGGTGAAGCCGGAGGCCGAGCGCTGGTGGTCCGCGCTGGAGTTGTTCCTAGGCCGCAACCGCTGGGTCATCGTGGTCGAGAACACCGCCGACTACCGCGAGGCGCTGGCGATTCTTCAGCGCACGCCGCCGGGCCGCGAACCGGAGTCGTTGCTCAATCCCGCCGAGGTGCGCGCGCTTCGCGGCGAGGCGCGGGCGGATTCGTTGTTTAGCAAGGTGGAGGTCACGCACCCGGTAGCGCGCCCTTACGTCGAGCACCTGCTCGGGGACGTGCAATGTGTGGCGACGGTCGAGGAGTTGGAAAGCTGCGCGGCGGGCCGGGCCATCACGCCGGAGGGGATTTTCAAACAAGCGCCGTTGCGCCGCCGGTTAAAGCCCGCCGACTCCGTGCCGCTCACGCTGGGCCGCGAGGGCCTGAAGCGGATGGAAGCCGCTATCCGCAAGGAACAGGTGGAGAAGCGCTTGGCCTGCGACGCCATGAAGCAGCGGCTCGCCGACGTGCAGACATGGCTGGACAACGGGCGCAAAGGCGAACTGGCCGACGCGACGCTCCCCGACCGCGCGGGCGAACTGCCGCAGTTGCCGGAGCGCGAAGCCGAGCTGGGCCGCGTGCGCGAAACCATCAACCTGCTCTCGACGCCGGAGCGGACGACGCGGCAGCAGCGGTTGAACGAACTCGAAACCCAGCAACGCGACGCGCTCGGTCGCGTGGCGGTGCTGGGCGAACGCAACAGCAAGTTCGAGCTAACCACGCGCCCCGAGCGCGCGGGGCTGGCCCGCGCGGAGGAAGACGTGCGCGAGGGTCGCTTGGAAGTGGAAGGCAGCCGTGTCGAGTTGGGCCGCCACTTCACCGGCCTGCTCAACGCGGAGCTGACGGGGCAACGCGACGACCTTCGCGCCGAGTTCCCGAAGTGGACGGAGTGCTTCGACCAAGCGCAGCGACGAGCCAATGACGCTGCCCAGCGTGCCAGTGACGCGCGGCATCAGCGCGACACGGAGCGCGAACGGCTTGCCACTGCACGCGACGCCCAAGGGAACTTTCGCCACCCGGAGTATCAGCACGAGTTTTCCGCCACCGACGCGAGCAACGAGGCGTGGGCCGCGCGGTTGCGGGTGTTGGAGGAAGTGGAGTTGGCGAAGTCGCGTCAGCTCGCCACCGACCGCCAGCGCGACTGGGAGCGGCGGCTGGAGGAGAGCGTCCTGAACGAGCTGAACCGCCGCGTGACCGACGCGCAGAACACGATCCGGCTGCTGGACCGCTACCTGAGCCAGCCGATTGGGAAGTTCCGCTACCGCATCAGCCAGCGACGCGACAATCAAGGCTACGGCGCGGTTTGGCGTTTACTGGACACGGGCTTGGAGGCGACGGACCCGTTGGCGGCCGCGATTCAGGAAGGCGAAGTTCAGCGCGCCAAGGAAGAGTTAATGCGTGCCGTGGATGCGCCGGACCAAGGCGATGACCGCGCCCGGCGGCTGCTGGATTACCGCAACTACCACCACTACGACTTGGAGATGGTCCCGGCGGACAAGCCTGACGCACCGGCTATTTCACTCGGTCGTAGCGGACGCAACCTCTCCGGCGGCGAGAACCAAGCGCCGTTCTTCATCTCCATGCTGGCGGCCTTCCGTCGCGTGTATGACCGGGGCGACCGCAGTTCTGTCCGCTCGCAGCAGCTTGGCCTGGTGGTGATGGATGAGGCGTTCTCCAAACTTTCCGGCGACGGCATCGAGGACTGCCTCGCGCTGGCGAAGACGTTCCAACTGCAGCTTGTGATGGCGTTCCCGCCGGAGCGGTTGGGCGTGATGGTGCCGCACGCACGGACGGTTGTGATGTGCCGCAAGGATGAGGAGCGTGACGAGAAAGGTTACATGATACGGATAGACAACCTCCCCGTGCTCCTGACGATGGCCGAAGCGTTGGAGGCACTGTCATAGTATGAACCCGGCCCTCATGCCGGTAGCTCGCGAGTTGTTCGCGCAATGGCAACGCGCGCGGGGCGGGCGCACGGAGTCGTCGAAGCTGCCGTTCACGCGGGACTGGGAGGACTTGCTGGAAGGCGCGGGCCTTACCACGGCGACCGAGCGCATCGAAGCAGAAGCGGACGCCCGCTCGCTGGCGCAGGACGGCTGGCTGGAGCTGAAGCCCGTGCGCTACAAGCCGCACTTGATTGCCCGCATCGTGCTGCCGCTCGCGGCGGAGGCGCGCTGGGGCGAGGCGTTCGGTTTCACCCCGCCGACTGACGAGGAGGCACGTCGGATGCGCGAGTTCCCGTGGGTCCCGGAGCTTGCCTTCCTGCGCGAGACGCGGGTGAACCTGCCCTTCGACGAACTGCGCCGGCTGAACGACTTTCTCCAAGCGGGCAGCGGCGAGCGGCCCGTGGTGCCCATCAAGGAACGTTCGCTCCAGCTCTTCGGCGACGAGAAGCGACTGGACGTGCTCGCGGACTCGGTGCTTTTCCGTGGCGGCCGGCTGACGCTCGCGCAACTACGCTGCGAAATCGTGGCCGAGCCGCTGGCGTGGAAGCGCGGCCCTGCGGAGGCGGCGGACAAGCCCGTCATCGTGCTGGAGAACGCGGCGACGTGGCACAGCTACGCCCGTTGGAATCAGGCGACGGCGCAGTTCAGCGCGGTGATTTACGGCGGCGGCAACCGCTTTGTGGATGGCGTCGGCTTTTTTGCGGAAGTTTTTCGCGAGCTGGGCGGGGCGCGCCGGGTGTTCTACTTCGGCGACTTGGACGCTGCTGGTTTGGCGATTCCACAGCGGGCGAGCCGCCGTGCGAAGGAACTCGGCCTGTCCACAATTGAGCCGCACCTGTGGAGCTACCGGCAGTTGCTGGGGCTTGCGAATAAAGCCACTCCGACATTCTGCCACATGCAGGCGGTGTCCGAGCTTTGCGCTTGGCTTGGCGATCTTTCTGGCGAGGCGGATGTTATACTTTCCAATGGAAACCGAATCGCTCAAGAACACCTAGGGTGGGATTATCTCAAGCAAATCAAATGACTGGGCAGTATTTCACTCCAAGGAACTGGAGCGCGAAACTGACTTATTCCGTCCCCAGGCGTTCGCTGGATTCCGGTGCGTCCTCGATGCGGATGCGGATTTCCGAGCCGTTGCAACGGATTTCAGGCACATACATGGCGTGTCCCAGCACGGGCAGGGCATGGAAGTGGCCCGGCACTTCGGCACGGAAATCGTAGCGCACCTGCCATACGCCTTCCGGGAGCTTGTCGATGAACAGCGCCACCTTGCGGTCGCGCAGTTCCTGGTAAATCCAGCGTGTGCGCCCGGTGAAGTCCTGGTCTTCGAGTTGCGGCGGTGGAACCGGCGCTTTGATGGCCGCCCTGGCCTGGGCTTTCCCGGATGTTCCCTGTGAAGGGTTGGAAGCCTTGCCTGCCGGATTGAATTTCCTGTCCACGCCGCTTTGTTTCATTTCACGGGCGTAGAGCGATTCACCACTGCGGAGTTGCACGGCTTCGATGCCTGCGGGTTTCAAATCCTCGAACAACAGATACTCGTAGTTGTTCTTTGCTTCGATGGTCAGCACGGTCTCGATGCGGTCGCCGCTGCGGATGGTTTCGCCGTCCTTGAGCGGCACGCGATCATACACGTAGCCCTTGAGCAGGGTGGGGCGGGCCACCATGCGGAAGTATTCGCGTTTTACGAAGATTTCGTTGCCTGTGGCGGGAATGGGCTCTTCAAGGCTGAAGAAAGTGGCTTCAGCCGAGAAATAGATGGGCGTGGAGCCATTCTTGCGCTTGATCTGGATGCGGTTCTCGCCGCTGCGGATGAGTTTGGGATCAATGGTGAAGCGGCTGGGGGCATTGAACACATCGGCCCCCTTGATTTCCTTTCTGGCGATGGAACGTCCGTTGACGAGCAGTTCGTAATCAACATCCGGTTTCAATTCGCCGCTGACACGCAAGTAATCATTCATCGCGAGGATCACCATGGCGGTGTCGCGGGTGTTGCTCCACTGTGCGCCACGGCGGTTTTTGATGAGCCAGTTGGTGACAGGTTCGATGAGCTTGTTCTGAGGGTCGATCGCGAGGAGCGCGCGCAACGCCCATGAGGTGGCTTCCACGCCGCCATCGCTCCAGCGCCAGTAAATGCCGTCCTCGCCCCAGTGCGCGGTGCCTTGGACTGCGGTTGAGGGTTGTTGGTTGATGGTTGACGGATCAATCAGCACGGATTGATCGGGGCGGTCGTCTTTCTTCACGCCATTCTCAAGATTGGCGACCAAGATTCTTGCTTCATCGGCTTTGCCCATGTGATGTGCCGCCAATGCTAGGAGCGCCCGTGTGTAGGCGTTGAGGGCCTCGCGCTGTTTCCACAGGTTGGCAAAGGTGGTTTGCTGGAACTTGGAAGGGTTGACCGCCTTGTGTGCAGCCTGATGAGCCGCCAGTGCGTGAAGCATCCATGCCTGCATGTCCAGATTCGCCTCTTCTTCCACGAGTTCCTTGTCCAGGAATGCTGCGGCCCTTTCGATGACGCCATCTTTGATCTTTGTGTCCGCCTGTTTTGCCAGTGTGAGGCCCCAGAGAACATAGGCGGTCATCCAATGATCGCTGTCGCCCTGTTTCCACCAGCCCCAGCCGCCGTCCTTGTGCTGGAAATCGTAAAGGCGTTCCAGTCCGGCACGGACCATGTCGTTGAGTTGCTGGAGATCCTTTTTATCTCTCTGCACGGAAGGCTGGTTCGCGTTGTTCGGATTCACAGGCGGGATGCCTGTGCCACGTGGTTCAATGCCACCGAAGACACGGCCCATGACATCCTCCGGCTGCAAGCCCAGGTCCTTGAGGGTTTTCGCGGTGATGATGGCCGGAAGGAAGCGGCTCATCGTCTGCTCGGTGCAGCC
>CAYQCZ010000048.1:9445-11386 GCA_964415955.1 uncultured Verrucomicrobiota bacterium
AGTGAATCGAGCATGGTCACCGCCAGGCTGGGAGTGACCTGCACCGTCAGTGCCGTGGAGTTTTCCCTGCGTTCCTTTGGCAGGTTCAGGGTGATTGTCGTGTCTTTGCCACGCACCTTGCCGGCCTGCGTGATGAACTTTTCAAGGCCGTGATCGTGTGCGATGAAATCGCGCTCCATGGCGTCCGCCAGGTTGCCTGCCTGGACGGTCGTCTTGAGTTTGATGGCACCCGGTTCATTGACGACGGCCTTCCAGTCCGCCCGTGTTTCGCTGTTGGCGGGGATTTTCAAATGCAGTTCTGCCGGGCGTTTAGCGCGGGAGGTGTTGACGGCCGGTTTTGGGCGGGATGGGCTGGGAATCTCGCTGATGGTGAGATTTCCCTGCACGTCCAGTGCGACTCTGGCCTCCAGTTCCTGGTCGGTGTTGTTGTTCACAACCGCACTGATGACCACTTCATCACCGACCACGAAGAATCGCGGTGCCTGCAGGCGGATGATCAAGGGCTGTTTGGTCTGGGTGGTGGTCGTGGCCATGCCAAACTGGCTGGTGGACGAAGCTGCGCGCGCTGTTGCCTTCCAAGTGGTCAACGAGTCGGGGTAGGTGACCTGGACGGTCGCCCTGCCGCTGGCATCTGTTTTCAGGTCTGGCTGCCAGAGGATGCTGGATCGAAAATCGCTGCGCACAGTCACCGCAGTTTCATCAGGGTGGCCGGCTTGGTTTGCCGCCTTGTCCTTGCCATCGGTGGTGCGAAGCCGGCTTCCGGTCATCAAGGCCTGAGCTGCGGCGGGTGCGGCCGCGGATTTGGCGAGTGCCATGCCGCGTCCGGCGAATTCTGCGGACGCTGACAGGGCTTCAGGGATGGCTGCTGCATCCATCATGGGGGCGTTATTGGCCTGGAATTCTTTCCTTTCGACGAGGTTGGCTCCGGCGGATCTGGAGGTTTCGCCTTCAAGTCCTGCCTGGCGACGCAGGAGGAGTTCGCGTTCCACGTCGCGTTCGTCCAGCAGACGCCGGTCTTCACCTTTTCCGAACTCGATGAGTTTGACGTAGCTCTTTTGATTGAAGGTGCTCTGGGTTTGGATTTGATGCTGCCGCTTGTTGCCAAAGAAAAACTGTCTGGGATCGCCCGCGTAGTCGTCCTGAATGTAATAGACGGACTCGTCCACAAGGCCCAGGGACACCTCAGTGGATACGGGGTTGCCGTCCTGATCCTTGGTGGTGACCGTCAGCGTGCCCTGTTCACGCGGCTGGTATTGGGCACGGTCGGGCTTCACATCGACCGTGAGAAAGTGCTTCGCAGGCGGAACGACGAGCTGCTTGGTGTCCATGTGAAGCTGGCGGTCGCTGACCATGGAAGCGCCAAGGAAAATGTTCGGCACGTGACGGTCTTCCACAGCCAGGTCCATCAATTTCACAGTGCCATCCATGCGGACCAGCCTGTGGTGGTAAAGATCCCCGCCTTCGATGGTGAACAGCACAAAACGCCCTGGAGCGTTGGCGACAATCATGACAGGCGCCTCATTGCCGACGCGGAACGTGTCCTTGTCCGCAAGGATCTCGACACCACCGTGGCGATAGCCGATGTCAGTGCTGGCATTGCCGGCCACCCAGACGGTTGTTTCGGCGCGAATCTGTTGTGGCAGGCGGTTCGGCAACTCATCCTCGCTCAACCAGGCCACACGGAAATAGCCTTCCTGCACAGGAGTGAATGCGAACTCCGCCCTGCCATCCTTGCCGATCCGAACTTCTTGTTTGGTGATCTCCTCGTGTTGGTAGCCGCGGAATTTCAAGCGCCATTCCTTCTGGTCCGGACGTTCCGGCAGCGGCGGCCAGACTTTTGATGCGGATTGAAGGCGTTTCAGTGCATCGCCCTTGACCTCCTTGCCGGCAGGATCAAGCCAGATCTCATACCAGTAATCCCGCGTGACCCGGACCGTGCCT
>CAYQCZ010000048.1:11396-13960 GCA_964415955.1 uncultured Verrucomicrobiota bacterium
GGGATTGGAGTTGGCATCCTGCGCCATGAGGTCGATGACGACCTTGTCCTGTGGACGGTGGATGTTATGCCGGGAAAAAGCCTGCACGTAGTAGCGTTGGCGTGTGACCCGCACGGTGCCTGTCGCGGTGATTTCACGGCGGCTGGCATCGGTGACCCGGGCTTCGATCTGGTATTCGAAATCCTGGCCGGCGTTCTCGGGCGTCTCAAAGGTAATGGTCGCCTTGCCTGAGGCGTCCGTCTTGAGGGTTTCTCTTTTGACTTGTGCCCTCCGTCCGCCCCATCGCCGCCACTGGTATGGATCCTGGTCGATATCCTCATAAAACCATGAATATTCGCGAGGCCTGGGCCAGTGTATGAAACAGGGGTTTTGGTGGACGACAACTTCGATGGTGGCGTTGGCCACTGGTCCGCCAAAATAATAATCGGCATGAATGGCTGCTTCGACAGATTCACCAACGCGGTAGGATTTGGGTTTCCCATCCTCTCCGGACGTCCGGACTGACACCTTGAACTCGGGCAGTTTGTATTCCTCGAGCCTGAACAGGCGGGCGTGACCGATGTGCTGCTTGCGTCCGCTGGTCCAGAATTGCACGCCATACTCGCCGAGCGGCATTTGCCCGGTCAGTTGGAGTGAATCCCACGCCGAACCAAATTCATTGAGGGTGGTCTTGCCCTCCTTGATTTTGGTGCCACGTGGATCATGGATCTCATATTCGATCTGCTGGTTTGACGGTGTGGCGTAAACCGAGCCGTTGTGACGGCGTGCGGTGAATTTCCACTGAACCGTTTCGTTGGGACGATAGGCGGGCTTGTCCGTGACGGCGTAGATACGCCACTGGTCGCCTTCGTTGCTTTGCCAGTGGTTGTTGCCCAGGCTGAATGCCTGTCGATCGGCTGCGATGGCTCCTGCGAAAAGTTCAACGCCTCCCGCATGGGCATCGAGATCGAAGACGGCCAGACCGTCGCGATCCGTGGTCTTTCCCGATTGTGTCCAGCGTGTCTTGTTTCCCCGCTGGTATCGCTGCCAAAGCCGGACGGTGGCGTCCGGCACCGGTTCACCGCTAAGCGCGTTGCAGACAAAGGCGAGCGCCCGGTTGCCGGATGCCTTGAGCACGAGCGCCGTATCTGTCACGAGGATCAACTCCCTTGCGGAGAGTTTGTCCGCACTGGCATGGATGACGTAGGCTCCGAGCGGGAGCTTGTCCTTCAACTGGAGTTGTTGAGTGCCCGGTCTGTGCTCTCCGGAATCCCCGGTGTCATGAGACCATGAAAGCAGTTTTTCTTTGTTCGAAAGATCAATCGACTGAAGCCAGTCGCGGCGACGATCCTCTGGTTGATCAAGTGCAACATCGCCTGTCAGATTGACCGGATATATGGCGATGTTGATGTTTTTCAGATTCCGCCAATGGAGTGTGTATTCAACCTCTGAACCCGGCAGGAAGAAATGTCCCACGCTTGCTGCCAGTTGAGGCTGGGTGATGCTTTTGATCTGCTGCTGGGCACGATCAAACCACCGGGTTTCACCCTTTTGAAATCCGCCCACCAACTGCCGAAACAAAGTCAAAGCCTTCACATAGTCGGGCTCTTGATGATAATTGCCGGACTCGGACTTCATCAGGCGGCCCTGCTGCATCATCCACTCGGCGTAGTGGTAAAGTGCGTCATCAAACCATTCTGTCTTCCGGCCCAGCCGAAGCGATGATTCGAAAGCATCAGCAATGCGTTGGTGCATTTCCGTCGAGCCGCCCTGGTTGCGAAGAGTGATGGCGACGAGGTAGTGAAGATGGGCTTTGTCGTCTTCGCCCTGGGCGATTTTCAGTGCGTTCTCAAGTGTCTGCCGCGGCAGCATGTTGCCGTAGAGACCGTATTGGTAATTTTTGTCAGCGTGAGGCGGGCGGGCGATACGAAAAACCATGGCGAGATAACGCGTGCGTGCGGTTTCCCCATCACTTGCGCCAGCCCACCAGTCGAGCGCCTGTTGGTAATGAACCCATGCCTGCCCCCAATTCATCTGGTTTCGTCGTGTCCACCAGTAATCACCCAAAGATTCGTGGACTTCCGCCCAGACTCGATCCTTGTCCTCTGCGCGGCTTGTGTCGCGTATGAGCCTGTCGAGGGTCTTCTGGGCCTCAATCAATTGGGAATTATCAGCGCGCTGGCTTGCGGCTGCTGCACGCCATTGAGTGTCGGCAAGACGAAATTCAACCCATCTACGATCGAAGGAACTCAGATGGAGAGGAATCGCCTTCAGATAAACAGATTGTGACTGAGCAAAGGCTTTTTCTTCGTAATGCTTCTCGGCTGATATCTTAAGTAATTGATATTCAGAATGTAATGATGAATAAGAGAAGTGGGAAAACTGTAAACTGACAAGAATGACGATAGGCAGAATCAACAAAATACGCGTGCGTTTCATAGTCAGTTAGACTGCAATTCTTCACAAACACTCCCCTGACGCCTCATTCTAGGCGCTTTTGGGAGGCCTCTGTTGAATTCAAGTCCGCCAAAAGGAAACGCTGATTTAATCTCCAGCTTTGTGTTGTTTGTTGGCGACGAGGTGTG
>CAYQCZ010000049.1:0-13678 GCA_964415955.1 uncultured Verrucomicrobiota bacterium
AGCCATTTTTGTTCTTCTGTCAGATCACCCATGCGTTGGAGGCGGTCGATGGCATCGCTGTCGGTCCGGTCCTGCATCATGCCGGTGGTGATGAGGATGTCCTCGTAACCATCCAGATCCACGTCGATGCAGATGGGGGCCCACGACCATTCGGAAGCCTGGACTCCGGCGAACTGGCCGATTTCAGTCCAGGTGCCGTCGCCGTTGCCCGCAAACAACGTGTTTAACGAATACTGCGTTGTGATCGTCGTTTGATCGCGTGCGAATACCGCCGTGTCCATGGTCAGGCGCTGCCGTTTGCGATGGGCGTGATCTCTGCTGAGCATGTCCACGAGGAAGAAATCAACATGGCCATCACGGTTGAGATCGGCGAAATCGACACCCATGGAAGAAAGGGAGGTGTGGCGAAGTGCGAATTCGCTGGAGAGACGGAAACGGCCTTTGCCCTGGTTGATCCAGAGGCGGTCCGGTGTCCAGAGATCATTGCATACGTAGAGATCGGGCAGGCCGTCGTTGTTCACATCGCGGAAGGTGGCGGCAAGTCCCCAGTCGCCCCTGAGCGGGAATGGTTTGTCATTTGTGTCCAGAAACACGGCGTCTTCCGGCAGGGACCGCCGGAATTTTCCGTTGCCCAGGTTGATGTAGAGAACATCCGGGATGGACCATTCCTCCAGTGTGAAATGAACCTGCCCGTTGCTCTCACGACGCATGAGATGGAAGCGTTCGCTGAACTGCGGGTCGGGCGGCTGGCCGCTCTGGATGCGTTGGAGTTGCTGGCTGACGTAGGCATCGGTGGCCTCGCTGTTGGCGTTGCTCAGGGCGGCCGTGTTGGAGGTGGCGGTGACATAAATGTCCAGGTCGCCGTCGCCATCAATGTCGGCAATGGCAGCGCAGGTGTCGCCGCCACGGGGAGAAAGACGCCAGGGAAAGGTCGTGTCCCTGGTGAAGCGGCCCCTGCCATCGTTCCAGAAGAGCGCGGAGGATCCTGTCATTGAGAGCACCAGGAGATCCAGATCGCCATCGCCATCCAGATCCGCAAAGGCCGCCCCATTGATGATGTGTCCGGCGAGTGACACTCCGGCACTTTCGGTGATGTCCGTGAAGCGCCAGTTGCCGAGGTTTCTGTAGAGGACGCAAGGCGCGTCCATGCCGCAGAAAAAGAGGTCAATGTTTCCGTCGCCATCCACGTCGCCCGCAGCCACGCCGGTGTTGTCCACGAACAATGTCCTGCGGTTGGTGGGCGATTTGATGGCGCCTTTGAAATGGATCCCGATGGACAGATTGTCCTGCCGTGAAAGAAGGGGCGCACCGGGCGCGGTCATTGAACCGGGGGTGACGGGCTGGACGGAACGCTGCCCGGGCGCGGCCGTTGCCGTCGTCGCGCACACCATGAGCGCGCAGGCGAGCCTGAAACTCCGGCGCAGTGAATGGCCGCAAGGCTTCATGGGAGACGGCTGGATTTTTCAGCGTGGATGGTGTGATAGCGGTCGATATCCGGGTTTTCCAGGCGGACCCTGCGGCCATCCACCCAGCGGACTTCGATGGATTTGACGGTCCGCGCGCTGCCAATCCCAAAATGTTTGGAGGCCGGATGCTGGGTGGCGTAGGAATCGCCGGTGACCAGTTTGCCCACGAGCCTTTCCCGTCCGGTGTCCACGGTGATGGTGGCCCCGATCGATGAACGTCCCGGTGCGTCGGGCACATGCACGCCAATCCAATGATTCGGGTTTTTCAATGTGTTGCGATAGATGTGCAGCGCGCCTCGATAGGTCTTCCCGGGGCGGCTGTAGTCCACGCTGGTGACCAGCAGGTCCACCAACCCGTCTCCATCCAGATCGTCCGCAGCGGCGGAGCGGGCATCGAACGCATCTGCCACGCCGAGCAGGAAGGCGTCATTCCTGAACGTTGGGCCGGGTTCGTTCACATAGAGGACGTTGTGCTGGAAACCCTCGAAGGAGATGCGATGTCCTGGGAAAAGTTCGGCGTCGCTGAGGACTTCGTTCAGGGCGAGGTTGGGGGAGGAATTGCCCAGATAGATTTCCTGTGTCCAGGTGCGCGGGGTGTAGGTTCTGGCGGTGTTGCGGCTGATGTGGCCGTTGGCGATGAAGAGGTCCATGTCACCGTCGTTGCCGAAGTCGAACGCGGCGCAGCCCCAGGCCCAGCGCGGGCGTGCCACCTGATCGCAAAACACCGCCTGACGGAAGGCCCCCCGCTCATCCGCCAGGAACATCCGGCTGCCGTAGGCCATTGTGGAGCGCATCTTCGTGTGGTCCGGAAAATCCTCCCTGCCCAGCCTCATGTAATCGAGCCTCCGGACGGCGGCCAGGTCCATGCCTGTGACATAACAATCAATGCGCCCGTCGCCATTGAAATCCGCGAAGGCATGGGCCATGCCGAACATGTGCCGGTGGTCGATCATTGTCGTGCTGGCGTTTTTAAAACGGCCCGTGCCGTCGTTCAAATGAATGTCCACGCCGGCGTAGTCGGCGGAGATCACCAAATCCAGATCCCCGTCGTCATCCAGATCAATCAAGGAGGCTGCGTAGGTGCGCCGGTAGCGCCACTCCTCAAGCCCGCTTCCCTCAGTCTGGTCTGAGAAAACGCCGTTTCCTCTGTTGATGAAGAGATACGAGCGGTAGCCGTCATTGGCGTCCCAGAAGGGGGTGGGCATGGAGCCCAGCACCGCCGCCGGTTTCATCTGGCCAAGCCACAAGTCAGGCAGTCCATCGCCGTTGACGTCCCCGGCGCAGATGACCTGCGGCACCATGAGCCCGGCGGACGCCGCGAGGATTTCCACCGGCCCGCCTGTGAAGCCGCCTGAGGCGTCGCCCCTGAAGAGGAGAACGCCGATCTCACCACCTGCGACCACCAGGTCCGCGTGACCGTCCATGGTGAGATCGGTGAGCAGTGCGGCCTGGACGGTCTGGTTCTGGCCCGATGGATCCTGCGGCAGCTTGTGGCAGAGCTTTGCGGGTTTGAAAACCCCCGCGCCCATGTTGCGGTAAAGCACGTTTTCTGCGGGAAGCACGATTTCAGACAGTCCGTCTCCATCCAGATCGCGAAGCAGGAGCGGCCCTCCACCATACTGCATGGGCAATCCTTGGGGACCTGTCAGCGATTCGAAGGCGGGCCTTCCCTCGCGCTCGCTGATGGAAAGACGCTGGATGCTGATCGATTGCGCCGGGAACAGGCCGTCGGCGTTTTGCTGCCGTTGCCAGGTGATGGACAATTCGCCTTCCATGCACACGCGCCTGCCGCGTGGCTTGTTCGCGATGTGCCACTCGAAGCTGAACAGCGAACGGGCGGGGGATTCGCCGGGTGGATCGAATTCATCGTGATACCATTCGCACTGGACGAGTTCGTATCCCGCGGCCTTCCAAAGGTGCAGCAGTTCCAGAAATTCACCCCGGCCCAGTGTCCGGGTGTCCGGCATGACAGGAATGTCCACCACCTCGTGCCCTCTGGGCATCGGTGTGCCCGGGGAGGGGATGAGAATGTTCTCAAACTCGAATGCATCCAGCAGGGCGAGCTTGTCCTTGGCGGAACGGGATGCGTCCCACAAACGGATGATGGTTTCCTCGTGCGCCTGGGCGGTGATCTCAGGAGCCCACGTGGTTTTGTCGTGGTGGAGGATTTGCTCCCGGATGGACTGGATGTCGCGGCTCAAGACTGCTCCCGTCGAGAATTCCGAGCTGGACGCCCTCTGCTGGCTCTGTTCGAACACGCGGTCCCGGCGCCAATGATGGAAAAACCAGCCACCCACTAGGACACCCAGTCCGGCGGCAATGAGAACGAAAAGTTTGAGCAGGCGTTTCACCGCTGCATTGTGCGGAAGTTTCCACCCTCTAGCCAAGTTGGAAGTCAGTCCGCATCGGAGCATCCGCCCGGACAGCAGTGATTTCTTGCGTCGCCAGCCAAGCGTGAGTGTGGCAGTTTGAGTGCATATTCATGCTTCTCACGGAGTTCAACGGTCCATGGTTTCCCACCCGCCGCACCTGGCTGGTGCTGTCAGTGGTGTTGATGGCGGCGGGTGCGTGGCTGCTCCATCGCTTCGACCCTGTGGAGCATGGTTTTTATCCGCGCTTCCGGTTTCATCAGGCCACGGGACTCCACTGCCCGGGATGCGGCGGACAGCGCGCCGTCCATGCCCTTTTGCACGGACGCTGGAGCGAGGCGCTGCGTTGCAACGCCCTCTTGGTGGCAGGAGTGCCATGCCTGGCCGTCTGGCTGGCACGATCAGCCTGGATGCGGCGTGCGGGGCGTCCGCCGGCACTGCCCGGATCAGAGCGGAGGCGCTGGTTGTTCTGGGTGTTGATTGTTCCGGCGGCATTCGCCATCTTAAGAAACATTCCGGCAAAGCCGTTTACATGCCTGGCACCGTGATGATGCTCTGATTGCGCATTGAAGACTGATACGACAAACCGCACGCGCCGGTCCAAACGCTCGGAAGCCATCGTATGGGCGTTGATCAACCTCTGCGCCACGCCTGGACTCGGATCGTGGATGGCACGGCGTCGCAAGACGGGAGCCTGCCAGCTCGTTCTGTCAATCACAGGGTTTTTCATGGTTCTGGGCTGGATGCTGGCCAAGCTGTGCCTTGGACTTCGTGAAGCCGGGCTGGAAGTGCCTGCCCCTGATGCACTGGTCAGGCATGCGGACCAGATTGGACTGGGGGGTGGCATCCTGTTTGGAACGGCATGGATATGGTCGCTCTTCACCAGCATCCGGCTTGTGCTTGGCAGCGGGACCGGGACGAAGACGGATTCGCCCTCCCCGCCGCCAATGGCCGACCAGGGCCGGTCACACCACCGCTGATCGACGGACGAGGCCAGGCTGGCGGGCTTTTGCGCGTGACCCACAGCCACTGGCGTGGCAAGAGAGCGGCATGCAAAAACTCACAAGCGACGAGATACAGGCGCGCCTGAGAGCGCTGCCCGGCTGGGAACAACATGAGGCAGTCATCCGCCGCACCCTTGCCTTCAAGGATTTTCCTGCCGCCATTGATTTCGTGAACCGCGTGGCCGCCGCCGCCGAGGAGGCCGGTCATCATCCGGACATCGACATTCGATGGAACAAGGTGACACTCAGCCTGACCACGCACGATGCAGGCGGCCTGACACCAAAGGATTTCGATCTCGCCCGTCGTTGCAACGAGCTGGCATGAGCCGCGAACCAGAGGCGCGCACCTTTTTCAAGAAGGCGTTTGGCTTTCCCCCTGTGCATGTGGTGCAGGCGCCGGGACGTCTGGAGCTGCTGGGCAATCACACGGACTACAACCTGGGCCTGGCCCTTTCCATCGCCGTTGACCGGCATGTGTCCATCGCCTGCGCCCCCCGGGAGGATGGTCGCGTGCAGATGGCCTCATCCGCATTTCCTGATCAAACTGAGGCCGCGTGGATTTCCTCCCTGGATCGCAATCCCGCTGCTCCCTGGGCGGATTATGTGAAGGGCGTGTTGCGCATGTTGCAGCTTCGCGGCCTGCCGGTCACCGGCTTTGACATGGCCGTGCATGGCACGATCCCCATCGGGGCGGGCTTGGGCAGCAGCGGTGCATTGCAGGTGGCGGCGGCGCTGGCGGTCCGGGAATTGCGCCCCTACAAACTCACGGAGACAGGTCTCGGCCCTGCTCCGAGGCGGGATGCGCGCGGGGCACTGCCGGACATCAGCCTCAAGGAACGTCTCTGGCTGGCGCGGCTATGCCAGCAGGCCGACCATGAGTTCATCGGCGTGCGGTCCGGGATGCTGGACCAGTTGTCATCCCTGTGTGGAAAGGCCTTCCATGCCATTGAAATTGACTTCCTGCACGGCAGCGTGCACCGCGTGCCCATGATCGGTGAAGTGGCGGTGGTCATCTGCGAGTCCGGTGTGAAGCACGCCCATGCATCCGGCGCCTACAACGAGTTGCGATCCCTCTGTGAAGCGGCGGCGTCCAAACTTGGCGTGCGATCCCTCCGGCACATGGAACGACCGGAACTTGTGAAGGCGAAGGCGCGGTTGACGCCGCGTGAATACGAATGCGCCTATCATGTGGTGGGCGAGAACCAGCGGGTCATCCATGCCGCACAATCCCTCGAAGAGGATGATTTCATCCAGTTTGGCCACTTCATGAACCTCAGCCATGACAGTTCGCGTGACTGTCTCCGCAACAGCTGCCGCGAGCTGGATCTGCTGGTGGATCTGGCGCGGGCGCATCCGGGCTGCCTGGGCGCCCGCCTCACGGGCGGTGGGTTTGGCGGGGCCACGATCAACCTCCTGCGGCTGTCGGCACTGGATGATTTCTGCGACTTCGTGAAACGGCATTACGAGAGGGCCACCCACCGGCGCATGACACCGCAGATCGTCAAGGTGGTGGATGGTGCCGCCACCGACGGTGCAAGGCAGGGCAGGCACCGGGTATGGAGCGAGTAGCGAACCGCAGGTGGCAAAGAAAAAGTTTCTCTGACGATTTCGCTGGGCAAACATGGGTGTTCGTTGGTGCTTCCAGCCCCCGAGGGGCTTTTGAAGGCAGCCGGTGGGTGCGCCTGGTTCCACCAAACTTCCCACCGGCTGCCATCATCTGTGCTTTCAGCGCAAAGAACCACACTGCCTTCCAGCCCACTGAAAACGTCAGAGAACCAAGAAAAAAGGGACGGCGTGTGCCGTCCCTTCTTGTGAAACCAGCCTTTTGGACTGGCTTTTAGTCGTTCGGACGAATCGTCCACATGCCGGTTTGTATGCCCAGGTTGGCATTGGTGCGCCCCAAGGTGGCTCCCGGGTTCAAAAGCTCCACATGACCGTCCACCATGAGGTAGTTGAACATCCCCTGATGGTAGGCGTTGGGATCAATGTAGCTGGCATTGTTGATGCCGGCCACGAGGTGGTCTGCAGCGGAGTTGATGACCTGATTGTCAAGGGATCCAATCTGACAACGCCGGGCGACATTGCCCGCGTTGTTGGGATCCCGCTGTTGGAAAGTTCGCTCACCGCGGGCGATTTCCGCCAGCATGATGGTGCTGGAACTCTGCAGGACCATTCCTTCAGTTATGGAAGTCTGCCAGCGGGGGCTTGCTGAATTCGCGACGCCCCACTGGGTGTCTGCATTGTTCCAGACGGGGGTCGAACCAGCCCCGCCATTCAGATCATGCCGCCAGTAAACACCCACACCGCAGGCATTGTCTGATGATGGAGGCCAGATGGAGGCGCCGTTGTGGGGGGCGCTGGCATCAAATGCAGCGTTCATGGAGTGTCGTGGAACGGCAAAGCTGCGCAACGCATCCGGGAAACGGCGGTCACCGTTCTCGAGCTTGTTGGCCGGACATTTGAACGCGATTATGGCTTTGACGGCCTGACCGTTGTTGAGGTCGCCGGTCCTTCCCCCCTGTCCCCGTTGTGGCTCCCACGCGAGCAGTTGCGCCGCCGTTTCCTGTCCACCCAGGTATCCGTGCAGCAAATCATCCCAACCCACAGCCCGGGGCGCGCCCCAACGCAGGATGGCCGTCGTAAGCTCGCCCTTGTTGTCGCCCTGATACATGGCCATGGCGGAGCCCTGCTGTTTCATGTTGTTGAGGCACTGCGTTTGCAGGGCTTTGGACTTCGCCTTGGCCAGCGCAGGAAGGAGCATGGCTGCCAGGATGGCGATGATGGCAATCACGACCAGCAATTCAATGAGCGTGAAGCCGTGACGGGCTTTACCAGGAGGATTTAGTTTCATGGGTGAATCAAGTTTGGGTTCAAGTGGTGTGTGCGCTGCTTACTTGGCATTCTGAATCGTGATGTCGCCGGTTGATGGATCGAGCACATATTTCTTGCCGGTGGGTGCCCTCGGAATCGCCCGGAGATAACGGGCCTGCACCAGTGCTTCCAGAGAAGCGGGTGGTTTCTTCATCGCGTTGTAATAGGAGGAGGCCGCCGTTTGGAGCATGTTCAAACCCGGGTCTTCATCGGGATCAGGCGTGAGGCCCTCTTCGCCGGCCTTCATCCTGGCGGCAACTTCCGCCGCCACGGCAGCCCGTTGCTGGGCGGCCAGATCAGGGTTCTCCATGAAATCCGGACTCTGGCCGGGTGAGCCCCCCGGTTTGGCGGGTGTCGGCGGTTGGGACGGAGCGGTGCCTGAGGGTGCCGCAGTGGATTTCGCCAGATCGGATGCAGGACTGCCACCGTTGGCACTGGTCTCCGCGGGGGGGGGAGTCGTCGTGTTGCGGGTCGCGTCGGGCTTTTCCCCGCAACCTGCAATTAACAGAGTTGCAGAAGCGGCAACTACAAGATTAGCGGCTTTGGATATGATTTGTTTCATTTTTGACGAATATCTTATGCAACATACGAGAAGTATATAGGCAATTTGTGCTAGGCGGGCATTTTTCAGGGCAGGTCACGTTCAAATGCATTGACGCCGCAGTGCCAGCGGGTGTTACATTTCCTCAAGTCTTACCGGAGTATGCGTGGGTTGTTGTAAAGATTCTTTTTGAGCGCAGGCATCTGCAATGCCTGCGCTTTTTCTTTTGGCAGCCAACTCCACATCCGCAGGAAACTCATATGGCCAGTGGCAAAGTAAAGTGGTTCGACAACAAGAAGGGTTATGGCTTCATCGCCGATGACTCCGGCAAGGACATTTTCGTCCATTACAGCCAGATTCAAGGGCAGGGTTACAAGACCCTGGCTGAAGGCGAGATGGTCCACTTCGACCTGATCGAAAGTGGCAAGGGCCTCAAGGCCCAGAATGTTGCCCGGGCCGAGGCCTGAGGCTTTGCTTGTTCGGTTGATTGTTCCGCCGGAGGAATCTCCTTTCTCCGGTTTGCGGGCAGGCTGTAGCCTGCCGGGCATGTTGCGTCGCGCAGGTGAACCCGTCAGGCACCTCTACATCCACGTTCCGTTTTGCGCCTCCAAGTGCGAATACTGCGCCTTTTACTCCGAGGCGGGCAATGCCGCGCTCAACGAGCGTTACGTGACAGCCCTGATTTCGGAAATGCGCCTCGTGGCCGCGGATTGCCGTCCTTCGACCATCTTCTTCGGAGGCGGCACGCCTTCCATCCTCAGCTTGCGCCAGTGGGAGAGAATCTTGTCTGCGATGCATCAACTGGGCCTGGCCGACGCCGCAGAGTGGACCGTGGAATGCAATCCGGCGACCGTCTCGCCCGACAAGGCGCGTCTGTTGCGCGAGGGCGGTGTGAACCGCATCTCCATGGGGGTCCAGTCGCTGGATGAACATTTGCTGGACCGGTTGGGCCGGATTCACAGCCGCGACCAGGTTTTCAAGTCGTATGACACCCTGAGAAGTGCGGGTTTCGACAATCTGAACATCGACCTGATGTTTGCCATTCCGGGCCAGTCGATGGAAACCTGGCACCGCACCATGGATGAAGCCATCGCGCTGGGCACCGAACATCTCTCCTGTTACGAGGTGATCTACGAGGAGGATACACCGTTGTTTCAACGGCTCAAGGCGGGTGAATTCGATGTGGATGAAGATCTGGCCTGCGACATGTATGAGGCGCTGAGGGATCGCGTGGGCGGGGCGGGATTTGTGCAGTATGAGGTGGCGAACTTCGCCAGGCACGGACGGGCGGATGGAATGGTGGGTTGCTGGAGTGATGGAACGATGGCGGAGCACGATGCCGGCACTTTGTTGCTCCAGCATCGCATCCCGCAGCGGGCCTGCCGGCACAATGTGAACTACTGGCGTGGCGGCGGGTGGTTTGGTCTTGGTCCCAGCGCTTCGGAATTCATGGACGGTGTCCGGACGAAGAACTGGTCGAACACCCAGCTCTACTGCGAACAGTTGGAGCAGGGGCGCCGGGCGATTGAAAGCCGGGATGAACTGCCGCCATGGGCCAGGGCGGCGGAGATTGCCGCATTTGGCCTGCGCATGAATGTGGGATGGCGGTTTGACGAGTTTCTGTCCGCCACCGGTTTTGATTTGAGGGAGCACTGGCAGGAGGCCATGCAATCGTTGGTGGTGGAAGATCTGGCGGTCATCGATGAAGCCGGATTCCGCCTGTCCCGCAGGGGGCAGCGGTTCGCAGACCTGGCAGCCGGGCGTTTTCTGGACAAGGAGCCGGCATGCCAACGTTGAGGGGCAAGGCGTTGTTTCTGGAACTGGCTGAACGGCTGATGCGCCAGCCGGCGGTGGCTTATCAGGAATCCCTTGTGTGGACCGTGGTGGAGGCGGTCTGCGAAGAACATGGTTTGAGCTGCGGCACGGATCGATGGGGAAACCGCCATGTGCGTTACAACACTGCGGGCAGGCGGCGCCCCATGGTGCTGGCCGCCCACATGGATCACCCGGGTTTTGAGATCGTGAAGGAGATCGGGAACGGCCGCTGGCATGCGCGATTCCTTGGCGGCGTGGGCGATCCTTGGTTCAAGCGCGGAGTGCCCGTGCGGCTTCATCCGGGGAACCTCAAGGCGAAGCTTGGCAGGCGTCCGGGCAAGGCGAAGGAGTTCGAGCTGAAGGCGTCTGCGCGTGGAACATACGCCGGAGGGTCCTTGCCGCCGCGATTCGCCGTGTGGGACCTGGAATCCTTCGCGGTCCGCCGTGGAAAGATTCATGGCCGGGCCTGCGATGACTTGATCGGCGTTGCTGCGATCCTGGCGACGTTGATCGAGTTGAAACGGCGTCGGGCAAAGGTGCATGTCATCGGATTGATCACCCGGGCCGAGGAGGTGGGGTTTCAGGGCGCACTGGCGGCGGTGGCGGATGGATTGGTTCCAAAAAACGCACTGGCGATATCGCTGGAAACGAGCCGGGAGATGCCGCCGGTGAAGATGGGGCAGGGGGTGATCTTGCGGGTGGGCGACCGCGCCTCGATCTTTGGCTCCAAAGCGACACGATTTCTGGCGGAGGTGGCTGCTGATGTGCAGAAATCAGACAAGGCCTTCCGATGCCAGCGCGCGTTGATGAGCGGCGGCACCTGTGAGGGAAGCGTGTTTCAGGAATACGGCCTGGAAACCGCCGCCCTCTGTGTGGCGCTTGGCAACTATCACAATTGCGGGGCGGAACATCGCATCAAGGCTGAGCATGTCAGCGCACAGGACGCGCAGTCCATGGTTGACCTCCTCGTTCAAGCCGCTTGCAGGATGAAGGATTACGAGGCGCTGACGGCCCGCCTGGGCCGACGGCTGGAACGTCTGCTCAAGGAGGGCCGGAAGCGACTGGGGCGGTGAGGGCGAGGCGGCAGGATTCAGAGGACGGATGCGGTGAGTGGGGTTGAATCTGTTTGCCCCAAAACTTTCCGCAGCTCCACGCCACCCAACGCCACCCAATTCCACGTTTGAAATCCCAAATCCTTTCGCTCAACTTCCCGTGGTGAATCTTGCGACGCGATGCTGCTGGTTGCTGTTTTGTGCGCTGCTTGCCCATGGATGCGGGGCGCAGACGAAGGCTCCGGTTGCCGCCGCCGAGCCGGTTAAGGAACTCAAGGGCAGGCCGCAACCCACGCTGCCGACGGTCAAACTGCATGTCGGCAGCCTTGAAATCACTGCGGAGATCGCGCGCACCGGAAAACAGATCGAAACCGGGATGATGTGGCGCACCAACATGCACGAGATGTCCGGCATGATTTTTGTGTTTCCAGATGCTGGCCCGAGATCTTTTTGGATGAAAAACTGTCCGCTGCCTTTGTCCTGCGCCTATATCGACAGCGAGGGAGCCATTCTCGAACTCCATGACATGAAACCGTTCGATGAATCGTCGATTCCCTCGCGGTCCGATCGTGTTCAATATGTGCTGGAAATGAACCGGGGATGGTTTGACCGGCATGGAGTCAGGCCCGGCATGTTGATCACCACGGAGCTGGGGTCATTGAAGGAGACGTTTTTTCAACGTCGATGAAGATGGGGTCAAAGCAATGAAAGTCGCCCTCGCACAACTCAACACCACGGTGGGCGATCTGCCGGGAAACACCGCACGCATATTGTCCGCCTACCGGCGCGGATGCGGCTCCGGGGCGTCGCTGGTGATGACCCCCGAACTGGCGGTCACCGGATATCCGCCCCGGGATCTGCTGCTGCGCCCATCGTTCGTGGCCCGGAACCTTCAGGCGCTGGAGGATCTTGCGGCCAAAACGGGTTCCACCGGGTTGCTGGTCGGATTTGTGGGTCGCAATGAGCGGCGTCCGGGGCGGGAGGTCACCAACTCCGTGGCGCTGCTTCAGCACGGGCGCATTCTTGCCACGCGTTCCAAGACCTTGCTGCCCACTTACGACGTGTTTGACGAGGATCGTTACTTCGAGCCTGCCACGGAGAATTCACCGGTGGAGTTCAACGGCATGAAGATCGGCATCACCGTGTGTGAGGATGTCTGGAATGACGAGGACTTCTGGCGTGAACGCCGTTACCCGCGCAATCCCGTGCTTGATCTGGCGGGGCAGGGCGCCTCGGTGATTTTCAACGTCTCGTCGTCACCCTGGCATCTGGGCAAGAACCGGGTCCGCCATGAAATGCTCGCGAGCCTGGCTGCGAAGACACGCTGCCCCTTGTTTTACTGCAATTCCGTCGGCGGCAATGACGAGCTGGTGTTTGACGGGGGCAGCATGGTCTTCAACGCCTCCGGCAGGCCCGTGGCGCACGGGGCATTGTTTGATGAGGATTTCCTGCTCGCGGATGTGGACACCGCCTCCCCCATCGAAATCCCTGTGCTGCCGGATGAGGAAAAGGTTTTCAACGCACTGGTGCTCGGCCTGCGCGACTACCTGCACAAGTGCGGTTTCAAGTCCGCCGTGCTTGGTCTCAGTGGTGGCATCGATTCGGCGGTGGTGGCGTGCATTGCCGTGGCCGCGCTGGGCCGCGAGAACGTGCGCGGACTTTCACTGCCATCACAGTATTCCTCGCAGGGCAGCCTCGATGATGCTCGCATGCTCGCTGACAACCTGGGCATCCGATACGACGTGGTGCCGATCAAGCCGGCCTTTGAGGCGGTGCGCAGCCAGCTCGGTGGGGTGTTTGCCGGCAGGCCCGAAGACACCACCGAGGAGAATGTTCAGGCCAGACTGCGGGGGGTGATCCTCATGGCCATGTCCAACAAGTTTGGTTCGCTGCTCCTGACCACGGGCAACAAAAGCGAGCTGGCTGTGGGTTATTGCACGATTTATGGCGACATGTGCGGCGGTCTGGCCGTGATCAGCGATGTCCCAAAAACCCTGGTGTATCGGGTGGCGAGGTGGATCAACCGCTACAAGGAAATCATTCCGGACGCCTCGATCACAAAGCCGCCTTCGGCCGAGCTGCGCCCCAATCAAACGGATCAGGATTCATTGCCGCCCTACGACGTCCTCGATGCCATTCTTGAGGCCTATGTGGTGGACTTGAAGACGCCCGCCGAGATCATGGCATCGGGCTTTTCGCAGGCGGATGTCACACGGGTGGTCAAATTGATCGACCTGAACGAATACAAGCGCCGTCAGGCAGCGCCCGGTTTGAAGGTGACCAGCAAGGCGTTTGGTGTCGGCAGGCGCATTCCCGTGGCCCAGCGTTACCGGGAGCTTTGACCTGCGCGCACCAATCCAGTCATGGGGAAAAGGCTTGATCCTTCACCCGGCCGCGATGCGTGTCCGCCCATCCAACGTATGGATTTGTGCCGGCCAGCCAGCGTGATTCTTGTTCAAGCAGCATCACTTGGTGATCATTGACCGCTGCGATCGCCGGCCATGAGGTTGTGCCCGGTGGGCCTGGTCACGATGGATGTGCAGAGCTTGCATGCCCGGAT